>JAYVCW010000001.1:0-2819 GCA_043749775.1 Acidobacteriaceae bacterium
GCAGGATTTCGCACTGGGCTTTGCAAGGCTTGATTGTGTTGTGCTCGGCAGCGGTGCTGTTTCTTGCGGCTCGCTCCCGCCCGTCACTGCCGTTAGCGATCGTAATGGCGGCGCTTGTCAGCTATCACCTCAATGCGCAGGACGCCAGCATTTTGCTGATACCGATCGCACTCTGTCTTTGTAGCGATAGCATCTGGGTGGCGCTGTCCTCGCTGGCTGCCCTCATGATGCCGATCACGGCAATCTTCCCGCTGTATGCCTATCTCGGTGCTATACCAATTCTCGCGCTATTTTTGGCTGGCTATCTGAAACCGGCGATTTATGCGGGAAACGAAAATGTGCTTTCCGCGGCTCGTGTCTCTCAGTGCCTTGTCTGATCTGGCCCTGCTTCATCCGAAACGGGGTACGGAGATAATCGTGGAGGCGTTTCATCCGCTTCCAATAACCAAAGCCTACGATCCTTGAAATAGTCCATCAGACTTTTGTTTTCGGTGCGGTTCAATTCTCGGGCCCACACCACCTTGGAGCCGTCAATGTCGGCATCGTTGTAAACCCACTCGGCAAATGGCCCGTGATCAGACTTGTAACGGACAAGGACAAGCTGCTTGCCTGGCTGTTGCTTCAATTTTTCAAGTTCAGCCGCACGGCCGAAGGTTGTTACACCCTGTTGATACCAGGCGGGAGCAAAAAATTCGTCGCCCGGCAGAGCACCGTGCACCGCACGCAGAAGAAACAGTCCGAGACAAATAATCAGGAGCGCTCGAGTCAGAAACGCTCCGCCCGGCTTTCCTCGCCATTGCCATCGATACATGCTCCTCATCGCCACCAGCACAAGCGCCAGCACAACCGATGTCGCAGTGCTGAAATAATGCGGATTGTAGAAGGATTCAAGTTCCACTCCCAGCACAGCCGCTCCCAACGTGAGAATCAGGAACCGCGTCTCCTCTTCAATTTGCTTCCATGAAAATCCAAACGGCAAGATCAAAGCTAAGGTGAGAATCGGCAGAGTTAGCGCCGGGCCGACATAGAATTGCCAGATGCGACCCAGTTTTGCTATCGCCCCAATGAAAGACCGGCAATTCTCATACGCTATAACTTCGTCGTGTGCGTAGCCGCGCTTCATCACTTCGTTGTGATAGACAGGCTCAGGTCGCTTGGGTTGCCATAACATGTAAGGGGCGACGGCATATTGCTGTCGCTCCACTTGGTAGGGCAACTCGAACGGGTGTCCGGTGACCCGATAAGAATAATAGGCAATGCCGGCACCAAAGACGGCCAGCACCAACGTTATTGGGAGAACAACTGAGTGCACGATAGTCCGCAGCCTTGGCGATTGATTACCTGCCATCCAGGCGAACAGAGCCATGGCGACGGGAAGGCTCAACATCATTCCTTCGAATGGTCGGCTTGAGGCTAGGATAATCAGGCCTAATGCCATGAGGAGTGAGTTTCGGAGTTGGTGTGAGCGCTTGATACGCGGCAGCGAACCGAGGACGAGCGCGCCGCCGAGGGCTCCCAATGCTCCGCCCCAATAACTATTAGCCCAATAGCTGAACACCCCAAAGCGAATGATGGCGAGCAAGCCGCCGAGCAAAGCCCACTGCGGCGGCAGCCAGGCTTGCAACATCCAGCAAATCGCGGAGCACATAAGCCCCACGCTCAACCACACTCCCCAGAACGGATTCCCAGTCACTACTTTCCCTAAGGCAAGAAGAAGCCCTTGTGCAGGTTGAGCGAAACACTGATAGCTCGGTTTCTGAATCACGCTAAAAGTTTCGAAGTGAATCCACATCGCATGCGTCGGGTTCGTAAGACGTCCGTGCGCGAAGGTATCCGCAGCGAGTAGATGCCCGAATTCGTCGTGGACGACGGGTTCCGGGATCGGAAGAATCGGCAGTATTGCGGCACGTATGGTGAGGGCTAGTAAACCGACTGCGGTTACAGAAAGCGCCCGGTGGCGCGCGACGCGGCAGAATTTGAGCTCGATGAATTCAAACCATCGCGAACCTAAGCACGGGAAGGCGAGCGCCAGCACGATCGCGATCACCACTAATATTGACTCGAGCAGGAGCATCTTTTGACCTTAAGGTCCGGGAACGGTCGCGATCGCTTTCGAATGGGGCTCGTCCCTGTAAGCAGCTAATCGTGGAAGGGAACTGTCCGCGTCCAGCAGCCACACTCTCCGCTCGCCGTAATAGCGCAATAACTCTTCGTTCTTTTCCGCTCCCATATCGCGCGCCCAGATCACGCGCTGGCCGTCGATGTCCGCTCCGTTATATACCCAATCGAGCAACGGGTCGTGGTTCGCCCCGTAGCGGACGAGGATCAAGTGGGTTCCTGGAATCGACTCCAACTGTTTTTCGATCGCGACACGTTCGCTCCCAATTGCCGCCCATGAACCTGCTGCCGGAGTCGCTGCCAAAATGTGGACCTCGACCGGCACCATGACGATGCACATCACCACGATTGCCCTTACCAGGAATTGCCCAGTTGGCTTTTCGTCAAAGCGCCACATCCGTAAATATCGCAAGCCTTCAACAATGACAGTCAGCATAACGGGAACAAGCGCTGCGACGTAATGAATGTTAAAAAAGATAACCAGGGCGGAACTGGCGATGCCAACCGCGCCTGCGATCAAGAGAAATCGAATGCGTTGATCGCGAAACATCCTCGGCAAGAAAATTAGCGGCAAGGTTAGCAGAGGAGCAAAGTAAAAGACCCACGTCAAGGCGATCTTGATGCCAAATTGCCGCAGCATTCCAGAGCGGGTCTGTGCTAGTTCGAAGTGTTTTAGCTCCGTGTCGGTGTAAAAGTCGTGT
>JAYVCW010000002.1:0-2217 GCA_043749775.1 Acidobacteriaceae bacterium
AATGCTTTCTTCGTTGACATGGCGTACCAATTTGTCATCGGACTGGTTTTTACGGTGGCAGGAATTCTTTGCGCTCGCGGCGAGGTAGAGGCGTGACCACGATTGCATATATTGCAAACGAATTTCCCTCGCAACTGGAGCCTTATGTGGTAGATGAGGTTTTGGAACTGCGTCGCCGCAGTGCCACCGTCATCTGCTGTAGCGGAAAGCTAAGTTCGCCGAGTTCACTCCAAGGGCGAGACCTTGAACTGTGGCACGAAACTCTCTTTTTTCAACCGCTTTCAGACCAGGAACTGGCACGCGCTATGCGGCGTCTGTTCTCAAATCTTTCGCAACTCAAAGAGATAACTGTTCCCGCATTTCAGGACCGCAACACGGGTCTGCTGCGCCGGCTGCGAACGCTCGGTCACACCGTAATGGGAGCCGCATTGGCGGATCGGCTAGCCCCGCTCGCACCAACCACATCCATGCGCACCACGGGTATTTTGCTTCTTGGATGGCGTTGGCAGCTGCGTCACTACTTGACATCGGGTTCAGCTTCACGCTTCACGGTTCAGATCTTTTGGAGCGCGGCGATTTGCTCGCGGTCAAACTTCGCGCCTGCCGCTTCTGCATGACCATCTCCGACTACAACCGGCGCTTCATTCTGCAAACTTATCCCGATACGCATCCAGACAAAATTATCGTTCAGCGCATGGGAGTCGACCGAGTGTTGCCTTGGCGTGAATCAACGAGCAAGGCTGACGGAGCTTCGATTCCGTTTCGAATTCTCTCGGTCGGGCGACTTCATCCCGTTAAAGATCACCGCTTTTTGCTGCAAGCTTGCGCGGCTCTAAGAGACGAAGGTTTCAACTTCATTTGTCGAATCGTCGGAGAGGGACCCGAACGCAACGCTCTGCAAGCGCAAATCGTTGCTGGCAAACTCGAGAGCCACGTCTCCCTGCTCGGCTCCCTCTCTCGCAACGATCTGGCCAGTTGCTACCGCGACTTCGATCTGGTCGTCATGACGAGCAAGAGTGAGGGCATTCCGCTCGTCCTCATGGAAGCGATGGCTCACCGAAAATTGGTACTCGCTCCAGCCATCACCGGCATCCCGGAATTAATCGAACATCAGCGCACTGGCTTTCTCTACCAGCAGGGTTCTTTGGCCGATTTTGTCGGCGCCGTTCGCTGGATCGCGAGCCACCAAACCTTATTCAAAAGCGTTCGTCGAGCCGCCGCAGCCAGCGTTGCGGCTTCCTACGATCGTCAACGCAACTTGTCGACCTTCGCAGATCAGTTTCTATCCCGTATCTCGAACCCAAAGGAAAGCCATGCGCATTCTGTATTGCAACAAGTACGATTATCCGTTTAGCGGGACCGAATCCTGCTTATTCGAACTGATGGAACGCGTTGAAAAGCTGGGGCATGAGACCGCTCTGTTTAGCATGGACCACGGGAAACCCGAAGCTTTTGCTGGCCGTAAATATCGAATTCCATACCTCAATTTCAAAGACCCCACTGCCACGCTCAAACAAAAAGTTAAGATGGCGACGCATGCGCTTTACTCGCGCTCTTCGCGAGCAGCGATGCGAGAATGCTTGAAGGATTTCTTGCCCGACGTGGCACACATTCGCGGCATCTACCACCACCTCTCTCCGTCGATTCTGTGGGAGCTGAAACGGCAGCGCGTACCGGTCGTTTACCATGTCAACGACTTCAAAATTCTTTGCCCAACATACAATTTCGTCGCGAACGGGCACGCGTGCGAAGCCTGCGGACACGGTGCTTTCTATCACGCCGTGACCATGGGCTGTTACAAGGGTCCGAAGGCGAGCGCCGCTGTACTGGCCGCCGAAGCATATCTGCACCGGTGGTTGCGAACCTACGGCCGGTGTGTAGATCTTTTTCTTGCTCCCAGCGATTTTGTGCGAACCAAACTGGTCGGCAGCGGATTTCCCGAAAACAAAATTGAGGTCTTACCTCACTTCCAGGATCTCCCGAAAGATCGAGATCTCGCGAGCGATGAAGGCTATCTTCTGTATTTCGGCCGACTATCCGCGGAAAAGGGTGTCTACGATTTGCTACGCGCAATGGTCAGACTTCCCCACCTCACGCTTGTGATCGCCGGGGACGGCCCTGACCGTTCGAGGCTGGAGGCCGTGGCTCGTGAATTGAATCTTAATCGGATTTTGTTTGCCGGCATGGTTCGCGGCAAGGAGTTACAAAAGCTCATTG
>JAYVCW010000003.1:0-2272 GCA_043749775.1 Acidobacteriaceae bacterium
GATCAGAATCAAACAGAGCATGGGCAGGATCACTTTCTTCTAACATGCTTCTGCTGAATCTCATCCCGCTAATTCGACGTGACTTTTTCAACACCCACACTTGGTGTCACAATCGGCTCACTTGCAGACCGCCGGGCGCGGACCAAGGATGGCGTTGAACCCCCTCGAGACGCTGACCCATTTTGACCAAACCGCGTCCGGCATTTTTTTCTTCGACTAAATCATTGAATCATCGCTGCATTGAGTCATTTGGTGCCGACCGACTTGCGAGTACCGCCCCTGCTGCTAGAATCAAGGCACTGGGCTGGGTAGTTGAGCCGTTGAGCGGGCGTCCGAACCCGCTGGCGAAATCCCGAGCACAGCGATCGATCTCTTCTAAATCGCACTCTGGGCGGGAGTAGTTCAGCGGTAGAACGCCAGCTTCCAAAATCTGTCTTATCCAATCAAACCAACAACTTAACTAGGCTCCGAAGGACTGCCAAGTCATTGAAAGTGCGTGGTGGGCATCATCGTTTGCGGGTACTGATGCGGGTACGAGAAGTTCAGCTCCGACCCTTTACGGTTCAAGCACCCTAAACGATCAAGACAGCCTTGTCACGACCTATGATCCACGCGGCTGTGGAAGACGTGTTGACGCGCAAATCAAAGAGCAGCGTTTCGATCTTGTCCAAAATTTCCTTTTGAATTCCAACGCCCCAATTCCTACCCAAGAGGATGCATCTTTGATGGCTGGAGAGCAGAGAAAAGTGGAGAGCCAGAAATCCTTGTCGGTTCTCAGGGTCACGCTGGACATCCCGGAATCAGAACTAGCCTACGGGGAGTGGGTGGAGGATGGTACCAGATGCTGAAGTCTGAGATCACTCCACGAACCGACCACGCCGCGCGCGTGAGAAGCGTAGGCCGAGTGCGCCTTTTCAAGCGGTAGCACAATTGGCAATTTCAATTATTTTAAGCCCGTGGTGGGCAACAAACTGATTTCTGAATTCCCGCGCTACTACTTGAGCTTCACAGGCTCTTTCGTGCGTTCCTCCACAAAGAACGCTTCACCTGTGCGTGTGTTGAAGATGTACGCGTCAAAGTGGGCATTCAACTTCGCGGGTTGAATGATCCAATCCTGAGCCTGTGGTTTCTCCTGCGCCGTCACTGTGCGTGTCGCGTGGAAACTGCCGACGATCCAGCCGAGCAGGAACAACAACAAACCGACGCCAATCGTTGAACGATTCATGCCTCTCCCCTTCTGCGCGGCCCTATAAACGCGCAGGGCAGCAGCGCGGGTCATTCTAAAGCAGTAGCTAGAACCTCGCAAGGTCAGCCCATTATTTCTTGGACATATGCTACGCCGTTGAGCATTAATGTATAATAGAATTGTGACTTTCGACAAGCAGTTGTCGGAGTATTTCTCCAAGCTGGGCCGCAAGTCGGCTAAGGCGCGAATGAAAAAGATTTCAGCCAAAGAGCGGAGTGAGATTGCTAGCAATGCAGCGAAAGTAAGATGGGCAAAGAAGAAACGGAAGAAGAAATGAACGAGGTAAAGAGAGCAGCGATTTACGTGAGGGTTTCAACCGTTGAGCAGGAAACCGATCTACAGGAAGTGGAACTGAAGGAATACTGCGAACGGCGTGGATGGAGTTGTGTCGTCTATCGAGATCACGGCCAGAGTGGAGCGAAGCAGGATCGCCCAGCACTGAATGCACTGCTCTGCGATCTCCGCAGGCGGAAATTCGATGTGCTGGTAGTCTGGGCATTGGATCGGCTGGCGAGATCGCTAAAACATCTTTTGAGTATCTCTGAGGAGTGTGGGTCATTGGGAGTGGATTTGGTTTCATTGAAGCAATCGCTCGACACCACGGGGCCAACGGGCAGATTGACGTTCCAAATCTTGGGCGCAGTAGCGGAGTTCGAGCGCGAAATGCTACGGGAACGCGTCCGGGCCGGAATGGCACAGGCGCGGAGATCTGGAAAGCATGTTGGCAGACCTGCGGGGCGGAGATTCCATTTGACTGACATTGAGAAAATGAAATTGTTGCGATCCCAAGGAGCGAGTGTTCGCAAATTGGCGACGGATTTTCAAACTTCACAGTGGATGGCGGCGAAACTGACTGCATAGATCGCGTAAAGTCGGGGCTGGTGGAAGTGGGCAAAATAGCCCCACGGGCGTCAGAGAGTCAGGTCAATGAGTGTAATGATTCCATAACAATGTCGGCTCCCAGGCCCGAGTAAACTTTGGAGGCGCAAACCAACCAAAGGGCTCGGAGGAAAGGAGCCGAACATG
>JAYVCW010000004.1:0-26579 GCA_043749775.1 Acidobacteriaceae bacterium
ACGGCAAATCCCCGCGCTGTGGTTGGCGACAATGCAACGATAATTTTTGAGCGCCAAAACGAAAGCGGCAGCGAGAGCCTGGCCTTACAGCTCGCGTAACGCAACCGCAACCGGACGCCATGCCGCTCGCAACGCCGGAGGCAAGCCTCCTAGAAGCCCCATCGCGAGGGCGAACCCTATGCCCATTAGCAGCAAAGGCGGTGTAACGCGAAACGCAAAAGCCAGGTGCGAAAAAGTCTGCCAGTTCATGGCCCCGGTCGTCAGCCCATTCAACGGCAGCACCGCGATGCAACCGATGGCGCCTCCGACAAAAGAGATCAGCAACGCCTCGATGAGAAAAGAAAATACTACTGCTGCGGCGCCGAAGCCCAAGGCGCGCATGGTGGCAATTTCCCGGCCGCGTTCGGCAACCGCCGAGTACATGGTGTTGAGCGCTCCGAAGACCGCGCCGATTGCCATGACCGCTGCCACCAGGCCACCGAGAATCGTGATCAGTTGCGTCATACGCGTGGACTGTTTCGCGTAGTAATCGATTTCACGCGTCACATCCAAATTTAGACGACGGTCGGAGGTGACGGAATCTTTAAATTGCTGGAATGACTCCGGGGACGTGAGATGGACTGTGGCCGACTGAAAGATGTTGCTCGGGCGCTTGTAGACGTCATCCAGCACTCGCGCATCACACCACACTTCGGAGTCAAACGAACTACCGCCAGCGTCGAAGACTCCCACGACCTGCCAGTGCCCACCACCGAAATTTACGGTATTGCCGACAGTCAGACCCGCGTAACTGGTGCTCGCGTTTTTCCCGACCACCAGTTCAGCGAGGCCGGGCTGAAACATTCGTCCCTGCGATATTTTTACGTTCTTTCGAATCGTCAGAACATTGGCGGAAACGCCGCGCACCTGAACGTTCGCGTCGGTTCCGGTGCTTCGCAGTGCGAAGGGCGCGACGACGACGACTTCACTGGTAACGAGCGGGGCATCCGCCCCACGTGCGACTCCGGGAGCGTCCTGCATGATTTTGACGTCTTCCAGTTTGATTCCGCTCATCATCTCTGATGTGGCGCCGGCGCGCATCACGATGGCGTTGTCCTCAGAACCGGAGGAGACGAGCGTCGCCCTGAAGCCGCGAGCGAGGGAGAGCATAGCAATGAACACGCCTACGGTACCGGCGATGCCCAGCACGGCCACGATCGCGGAGGTCCAGCGCGCGATAACGCTGCGCAAGTTGTAGACAATTGGGATAGCCATCAAACCCTCCGAAGCGCATTGACGACGCGCATGCGCATAGCACCGATACCAGGAAGCAGGCCGGCAACAATTCCGACGACCAAGGCCGTAGCCAGCCCGAGCGCGAGAATCGTCTTCGACAAGATGAGCTCAGGCAACATTCCGTTCATAGCGGATCCCAAGGCTGGGACGGCAGCCAACGCCAACGCGAGTCCCAAAAGACCTCCGACCAGCGCGATGATGAGGGACTCTGCCAGCACGAAAAACAGAACCCAGCGATCGCTAAAGCCAATCGCCTTGAGCACGGCGAGTTCGCCTGCACGCTCGCGAACGGAAATGGCCATGGTGTTTCCGGTCACCAGCAGCAGTGTGAAAAAAACCACGCTGCCGATGGTAATGATAAGGAATTCGATGTTTCCGAATTGCTTTACCCAGCTCGCGGCGAACTCCGATTCAGTACTGGTCTTGGTTTCGAATGATGAATTCGCAGCCATGTCATCGATCGCCTTGGCGACGCTGACTGCCTTGTCAGGGCTATCCAGCTTAATTACGTACCAGCCGGTGTTACCCTTAAAGTTCGCAGGCATGCGTTCTTCGAAGTAGTCCCACTGAAACCAGAATTGCGTCTCGTCGCCGCCGGGACGATCGCTGTGGTAGATGCCGTCGAGATTGAAGTCCCAGATGCCAGAGGTACCGTAACTTATATTTTTGATGGGAATTTTATCGCCGATTTTCCACCCAAAACGCTGAGCGGTTTTCGCCCCGGCAATCGCACCTTGCCGGTCTTTCAAGAAGTTCTGCCACTCGTCTTCCGGCACTTTTAATTCAGGGAGTACCTTGCGCTGATTTTCCGGGTCGATCACGAACTGGGGAAAAAAATTCTTTTCTTCCTGGTAGACGCCACCGAACCAGTTGTTGTGAGTCAGCGCCAGCACTCCGGGAATGCGCTGAATCTTGTCGCGATAAGCAAGCGGCAGCGGTTGGATGATCGACACGCGATTGATCGTGACCAGGCGATCCGCTCCCGCGACGTCAGCACCACGGGTAAATGCGCCGCGGACCACGGCGAGGAAGGCAAACAGAAACAGCGCCACGGCAAACGAACCGATGGTCAGCATCAAACGCAGTTTCTTGCGAAAAAGATTGGCCAGAATCAACCCGCTGAATTTCATGCCACACCCCCGCCTGAAACCGGTTGCGGCTCGTTCGCTTCAACCAGCAGGCCTTTCTCGAGATGCAACGTGCTATCGGCGCGCTGCGCCACCAGAGGGTCGTGGGTTACCATGAGCACCGTCTTGGTGTATTCCTTCACCAGGCGCTCGATCAGCACCATAATTTCGTCGGCGCTCTTGCGGTCCAAATCACCGGTGGGCTCGTCGCAAAGCAGAAAGGTTGGGTCGGCCACGATAGCGCGGGCGATGGCCACGCGCTGTTCCTGTCCGCCAGAAAGCTGGCGCGGATAGTGGTCCATGCGCTCGCTCAGTCCCACGACGTTGAGGGCGGTCTCCACATGCTTCCGGCGGTCGGATTTGGAGAGACTGGTAAGCAAGAGCGGCAGTTCCACATTCTGAAACGCGGTCAGCACCGGAATGAGGTTGTACATCTGAAAGATGAAGCCGACATGTCGTGCCCTCCATGACGTAAGTTTGCTTGCCGACATGTGCGTGATCTCGTCTCCGGCGACGGTGATGCTTCCGCGCGTCGGCACGTCGAGCCCGCCAAGCAGGTTCAGGAGCGTCGTCTTGCCTGATCCGCTCGGCCCCATGAAGGCCACGAAGTCACCCTTGGCGACGTCAAGATTCAAGCCCTGCAAAACGTGGATCTCTTCGCCACCACGGCGATAAGTTTTATCCAGGCCACGAACCTGGATCTGGCTGCCTGTTCTTCCGTTGCCGTCCAACTGAACCATATCTTCCACTCCTGCTATTTTTATACCTCTGAAGTTTGAAATCAAAGTTTGAATTAATCAAAGTTTGAATCAATTAAAGCCCGAATTAGGTTCGCAGTTCGCCGAAGCTCTAGCCACTATCGCTTGATCTGGATGGTCTCGCCGTCGTGCAGATTTGCCGGAGCATTCACAATGACCGCATCGCCCAGGGCTACGCCAGCGATGATTTCCGCATCTGACCCACGATTGCCGCCAACCGTCACAGCTCGCCGTTCAGCCTTGTCTCCTCGAACGAGGTAAACCACTTTCTTCCCGCTCTCGTCGTGGAGGGCGTTCTGAGGTATCACGATGGCCGCTGACGACGCCGCGTCTTTGGAGGAAGTTTCGTCCCCCAAAAAGGTAACCTTAATGCCCATATCGGGCAAGATGCGCGGGTCAAGTTTTTCAAAAGAAATTCGCACCTTCACCGTCGCCTTCTGGCGGTCGGCGCTTGGGATGATGGTGCGCACGCGGCTCGGAATCTCCCAGTCAGGATAGGCATCGAGGATCGCAGTGACCTGCTGGCCCGGCTTGACACGCGTAATATAGGCCTCGTTGACGTCGACCTCGATCTCGTTCGAGTTCATGTCCACGATGGTGGCGATACCAGTGCGCGTGAAACCTCCGCCGGCGGAGATCGGTGAAACCATCTCGCCCACCTGCGCGTCTTTTGATACGACAATCCCGTCAAACGGGGCGCGGATGGTGCAGTTGTCGACCGCTTGTTGGGACTCTCGAATGCGTGCTTCCGAGCCGCCCGCTTGCATTTTCGCCAGCTGGATCTTCGCCTCGAGGCTGGCGGCCGCGGTGCGCGCGTTATCTAGCTGTTCTTGCGGCTGCACTCCCGCCTTCTGTAACTCTTCGGTGCGGTGTAAGAGAACCTTGGAATTCTTCAACTGCACCTCAAAATCCGCGATGGCGGCCCGCGCCGTATCGCGATCCGCGTTGGCGGTTTCGAGCGCTCGGCGGGCATCTGCGTCGTCCAACGACGCCAGCAACTGTCCCTTATGGACGTGCGTACCTTCGTCGAAAAAGACTCCTGTAACGCGGCCTGTAATCTTCGCGGCGATGGTCGCACGCTGTCGCGGGGTGACGTAACCGGTAGCATTCAAGAGCGCTTCACGCGCCACCGGGCCGCTAGCTTTCCTCGCGGTTGAAACTTCGACGGTGGGCTTTGACGCGACCAGGGAATAGACGCCGGCGGCAATTCCGCCAAGGATGATTAAAAGGCCAAAGAAAATGGCAAGGCCTTTACCGACCTTGCTGCTTTTTCGCTCTCCATCATGGATACGCAACGAGCCGAGATCATGTACGGGAGCATTGCCCTGGGTGACCATTGATTGTTGTTGTCTCCTGTAATGCGGCGAGAAAACCATCATATCTCATCATTGTGTTGTCATTATTTCTGTCTCTTCTCTTCGTTTCTCATCGTGTCTCTTCGTTTCTGATCATTCGCCTGGTTATCGCTGCAAAATGCGAACGTAGCAGCCCCGTTCTTCGCCAAGTTTCAAACTAATCGTTGGAAGCGGCCAACCTGGGTAGCCGCCAACTTGCTCCATCTCTGCCCGACATACATAATCTGACCAGAACCATCTATGCGGCGATTCTGTTTTTGGCGCTCAATCGTATTCACAGTTGTTATGTGTCTAGTTGCAACGCTTGGTTTTTCCCGACCGAAGGAACTGCCCGCGGTGCGCTGGACGAAAGGCGCTCCGGGATGCACTTTCGAGCGCGGTGACGATGGCCGCTATCGCTGGATCATTGCCAGTCGAGATCTAACTCTGGCGTTGTTGGTCGATTCGCAGGAATTAGCCAAAAGCCGCCGCCGTTTCTACCACCTGCTCGGCGTCTATGTGAACGTCGCTTATACGGGAAGCGCGAGATTTGAGTTTCCGGCTGATGTTCGCATCGAATTTGTGAAGCATCATAACCTCAGGGAAGCGTACGAGGATCCGTCAGAGTTATCGAACAAGTTGCAGAATGACGTCGATGCGCTCGTCTTCGAGACAGCACGCAAGATCAAGAAAGATCCGAAGATAACCGACGAAAAAACGGCCCAGCTTCGCGAATATCAAAAAGATGCAACGGAATTTATCGAATTCTTGAGTACGCAGACGTTGAAGCCAGAAACTCAGATGCTGAGCCCTGGCAATGCCGAAGCGCACGGCTGGGTATTTTTTGCGACCAGCAATCGCTGGATCGGTCCATTGAGCGGACATGAAGACTTCATAATCAGCTTCTACATGAAGGATAAGATCTGGCAATTTCCAGTTTCGTTGCCGCCAACGGCCGGAGACTTGATTCTTCGCAAGCCCGCGGAATGACTGTCCGCCTTCGACGGCTGAACCGGGGCAACTCGGTTGTGGTAAAGTTTCGGCTCATGGATCGCGCTCCCAAGGCTGAGTCCAGCGAAGATTCGCCAATTACGGGCAGAACGGCGGCGGCACTCTACTGTCCGGTGTGTGCGGTGCAGGTCGATGATCCCTTAACCTGCGGAGATTGTTCCTCCGTCATTTGCCGGCGCTGCGGTACGCCGCTTGAGTCATCTGACGAACTGGGGATGGGGTGAATCGCTGACTGATCGACAGCTGAACCCGGGCTCCGCTTCGCTTCCCTCAAGTATCGACACATCCGGTCAAGACGGCCAACAGCCGAAGCTTGTCCGCGGATTGACCCTGCTTGATTCCGTCTTGTTGTTGGTAAGCGGCATCATCGGCTCATCGATCTTTCTGACCGCAAAAGATATTGCCGTCTCGCTGCCGAATCCAATTTTGTTTTTGTTAGTTTGGATCTTCGGCGGCGTCATCTCTCTCTGCGCCTGCGTTGCCTTCGCCGAACTGGGCTCGATGTATCCAGATTCGGGCGGACAGTATATCTATCTGCGCGAGGCCTACGGGGATCTGGTGGCGTTTCTCTACGGCTGGATGTTATTCGCGGTTGCGAATGGCGGTACGATCGCTGCGCTCTCGGTGGCCTCGGCCGCGTACATGGGGAATATCATTCCCGCGATTTCACAACAGCACGTGATTTTCTCACTCGCAGGCCTTCCCTTCACTCGTGCACACGCCGTCGGACTCATCCTGATCGCGGTTCTGACCTACGTCAACGTGTTTGGATTGCGCTGGGGCGCGTTGCTGCAAAATATGTCGACGTGGACGAAGTTCACCGCGATGGCCGTCTTTGTCGTGTTGGGGTTCGCGATCGGAAAAGGAAACTGGTCGAACTTCAGCACACAAAGCGCTGGTGGCTTGAGCATGGGTTTGAGCCCGAGCCAGTTCATCTCCGCGCTTGGAGTCGGATTGATCGCCGTATTTTGGGCTTATGACGGATGGGTCTACATCACGTGGGTGGCGGGCGAAGTGAAAGACCCAGTCCGCAATGTGCCGCGGGCCATGGTTTTGGGAGTGCTGGCCGTTGGCGCAATTTATCTCGCCATGAACATGGTTTACGTTTACGCATTGCCGCTCACCGAGATTGCGAAATACGAGACCATTGCACACGCGGCGGCCTCGGCTCTGTTTTCACCGCGCGCGGCGGTGTGGCTGTCGGCGACCATTGCAATCTCGTGTTTCAGCGCGGCGGCGGCATGCACGCTCTCGGGTTCGCGTGTCTACATGGCGATGGCTCAGGATGGTGTTTTCTTTCGGCGCATGGCAGTAATCCATCCGAAATGGCGAACGCCAGCGTTCAGCCTGATCGGTCAAGGCATCTGGGCTGCTGCTCTGACCGTGACCGGTAGCTACGACTGGCTCTACACGTACGTCATCTTCGGCATGATGCTGTCGTACACGCTCACTGTGATCGGGCTATTCGTTCTCCGCTGGAAAAGGCCGGAAGTTCACCGCCCTCACCGCTGCACGGGATATCCGTGGCTCCCGGCAATTTATATTCTGGTTGCGTCGGTCTGGATTATAAATACGGTCGTCCGTCGCCCAACCGAGGCGCTCGGGAGCGCGATCATTGTGCTGATTGGAGTTCCGGGGTACCTCTACTGGAAGCGATCCGGCCGCAAGCGGATTTCTGCGAGTTGAGCTTGCCGGGGAAGAATATTTCTGTGATTCTTAGCGCGCTGTTTTGGGGCGGATATTGATCTTCTACAAGTGAACACACCAATGCCAGATACTCGGCAGGCAACACCTTCAAATAAGGCAATCCCTTCCATGGCGGGTTCCAGTAACTCCATCGCCGAGGCCGGCGACGCTAACCGTCCGAAGCGCGTGATGGGGTTCCGCGACCTGCTTCTCTTTTACGTGGTCACGGGAATCAGTTTGCGCTGGATCGCGACCGCCGCGGCCGCCGGCCCCGGCGCAATTGTCATCTGGATTGGAGCCTGGCTCGCGTTTTACACTCCGCTGGCGCTGTCGGTCATCGAACTTTCTTCGCGTTATCCGAATGAGGGCGGACTTTACGTCTGGTCGAAACGCGCGTTTGGAGATTTCTCCGGATTCATGGCGGCGTGGACTTACTGGACCAGCAATCTTCCCTACTTCCCTGCCGTTTTGTATTTTGCCGCGAGCAATGTGCTTTTTATGCGCCCGGCGCAATGGTCGTATCTTTCAAACAATTCCACGTTCTACATTGTCTTTGCGTTGATGACGCTCACAGCCGCAACGCTGCTCAACGTGGTTGGCCTCGACGTAGGCAAGTGGCTGCACAACGTCGGCGCGATAGCGATGTGGATTCCAGTTCTCATTATTGTTGGCATGGGTCTGCTCGCTTGGCACCGCTTCGGATCGGCAACGTCGTTCACGCTGCACACCATGAAGCCGAGCATACGATTCAACGACATCCTTTTTTGGTCGGTGCTCACGTTTGCGTTTGGAGGTTGCGAGACGGCGTCGTTCATGGCGGAAGAAATCAAAAATGCGCGCCGCACCATTCCACTGGCGTTGTTTGTTGGAGGGCTCACGGTCGCGTTCTGTTACATCATCGGCACCGTCTGCGTGCTTCTGGCGCTTCCATCGACTGAAGTGAGCAGCATGCAGGGGCTGGTGCAGGCCATAGCGAAGACGGCGGACCGAGTGGGGCTACCCTGGTTTCTTCCAGTCGCAGCGTTTCTGATTGCGTTAAGCAACATCGGCGCTTCAGGCGCATATCTCGCCGCGGTGGCGCGCCTTCCTTTTGTGGCCGGCATCGACCGCTATCTGCCCGCTGCGTTTGGAGCGCTGCACCCGCGCTGGGGCACGCCTTGGGTAGCGCTGCTCACCCAGTCGGTGATTGGCGGCATTTTTATTTTTCTCGGGCAAGCTGGGACTTCAGTGAAGGGCGCTTATGACGTGCTCGTGAGTATGGGCGTGATTACATACTTCATCCCGTATCTTTACTTGTTTGCAGCGATGTTCAAACTACAGAGCGAACCCGCCGGGGCGGAGGTCATTCGGGTTCCGGGCGGGAAGCCGGCCGCCTATGCGCTCGCGATAGTCGGCTTTGCGACCACAAGTTTAACCATAGCTCTTTCGGTATTGCCGGCCGCCGACGAACTCAACAAGCCGCTGGCGGTTTTTAAAATCGTAGGCGGCTGCGGAGTTCTTGTGTTAGTTGGAGTAGCGCTGTATTGGGTGGGCAAGCGGCGCGCTCGACTGGCCACTACGCCGGCAGCGTAAGGCAAATTTAAGTGGGGCGGCCCCGCCTCGGGGAAAATGCGCTTATTCTTCAGCGGCGTTCCGCTCTGGCGAGGAACGCCGGCCGTGCACCCATCCCAGGAACTTCTGCTTGCGGGCAAACATGTTGCGAGCCTCGTCTCGCATTCTGCCGACAATTGGATATCGAGACTTCGTGAACCATGGGACCTTATATGGAGTGCATCCGTATTTTTCTTTGTAGGTGCCGCCGCCGCCCCAATCGAAGATCGAGATGCCGCGGTTCTTCCAGTAGCGCATGGCGTACCAATGACAGGCCTCGTTAGGACGCAAATTCTGGTAGGCGCGATAACTCGCGTTGCCCCAAAATTCCGCGATGTGATTGAACCCGGGATAAATTCCCGTAGCAATGCACTTCCCTTCCGAGTCACGAGCGCGAATCAGAAGGATGTTTCCGCCGGGCTCGAGGTTACGCACCAGCGAGCGCACGCGCTCCACTGAATACGTAGGGACCAGCGATTGCTTAGCAAAGACATCTTTGAGCTGCTCGTAGTATTCGTCGGCAAAACCCAGATCATGCGCCTCCTCGATCTTCAAACCACTCTTTTCCGCCTTGCGAATGCATCGACGGCAAGCGCTATCCATTCCATTGAACAAGTCCGCTTCAGAGCGCGTGAGGTCGGTTCGATAAGAGAAGTAACTCTCAGGTTTAAAGCTGCGGCCTTTACCATCGTCGAAAGAGAAATATGCGTCGGAAACTTCGAGATGCAGGCACTTCAGTTCGCTCCACGCAAATTTTTCGAGCGCCTCGAGCGCCTCGCGTCGCGATACGCCAGGATTCAAGTTAAAACCGATGTATGGAGTCGTCCAGCCAGGGAACGAACTTCCGAGCACTCTCATGCCGAACTTCGTAACCGTGAGACCGGTAAAGTATCCGAGGATCTGTTCTTGTTCGCGAAGTTCGGCGAGAACGGGCTGAGCATTCTGCGCTTCAGCAACAAAATTTATCCACTCCCGAGTCTGAAAAACTGTGCGGTCGGCGAACGTGTCGAGGCGCTTCCAATCAGCCGAGTTGATGTCAATGGAGTGGAACTTCATTCGTGATGAGCTCTGACTTGTGGCGCGGGAATCTCCAAATTAACTTTTCAACGATCCGTAAGCTACCAGCAGATCCCCTCGTACTTCTTCGCGCCTTCCGGACGTCGCGCCTTATCTAAATGAATGAGGTCAATCACAATCTGCTCTGGACGCAAATGTTTCTCGAGCTGATCTTTGCTGGCAGATTTATTTCCCAGGATCACGACTTCCGCATTCGCAAGAACGGCCTGCAAGTCGTCCGACAACACCGAGCCAATATGCGGAATTACTTCTTCAATATATTGGCGATTTGATCCCGCCAAACGCCCGAGAGAGACGTCTTCGTCCCAAACTTTTACGTCGAGGCCTTCTCCCATCAGTCGCTTAATCAACTGCACCTGCGGACTTTCGCGCAAGTCATCGGTGCCCGCTTTAAAGCTGAGGCCGAGTTGCGCGATTCGCTTCTTGCCCGTGTCGAGCACCATTTCGACGGCGCGGTCAACATGCTCGGCGTTGCTCAGCATCAATGACTCAAGCATTGGAAGCTTCAAGTCGAGTTCCTTCGCCTTGTATGTAATCGCCCGCAGATCTTTCGGGAGGCAGGAGCCGCCAAAGGCGAATCCCGGAGATAAATAGGCCGGAGAGATGTTGAGTTTCGAATCGGAGGTAAAGATCTTCGTTACTTCCTGCGCGTCAACACCGAGATGCTTGCACATCGTTCCCATCTCGTTGGCGAATCCAACCTTGACCGCGTGATAGATGTTGGAAAAATACTTCACCATCTCGGCCACAGGAATCGTGACCTCGTAGAGAGTTCCCGGCGTTTGCTTATAGAGTTCGCGGAGCGGAGCGAGATGATTTGTATCGCTCGCACCCAGAATGGTGTAGGGCGGATTGAGGAAGTCGGCTACCGCGCTGCCTTCGCGCATGAACTCCGGGTTGTAGCAAACCGTAAAATCCTTGCCGCATTTCTTTCCGCTGGACTTTTCGAGGATGGGAAGAACGATGGTCTCGGTTGTCCCAGCCAACACGGTGCTCCGCAAAACAAACACGTGCGGCGATTTCTTTTGCCGGATAGCTGCGCCGATCTCGGCCGCGACATGTTCGATATGACTGAGGTCGAGCTTTCCGTTTTTCAGGCTCGGCGTTCCGACGCAGACGAACGAGACGTCAGAATTCAAGACGGCTTCATTCGCGTCGGTGGTCGCGGTCAAAAGGCCTGCCTTGTGCCCGGCAGCAACCAGTTCCGCCATGCGCGCTTCAACGATGGGAGTGCGCCCCGAGCCCAGCATCTCCACCTTGGCGCGGCTCACATCGACACCGATCACTTTGTGCCCCAATGAGGAAAAGCAAGCGGCAGACACGGAGCCTACATATCCCAACCCAAAAATGCTGACAGACGAACCCAAGCGGTCTCTCCCTCAACGAACGTGTAGACGCAGTTTGACTATATCAAGTACGTCGTCAAAGTGGAGCAAGCGGGACTCCAACGGCTGTTTTTTCCAGGCGAGAGATCGACCGTCAATGCCACTTGTTTTCAGTTAGATACATAACTTCTCGCGATCAATACGTGGTCGTTAAATCAACCGCGGTTAACTATGTACAGCCATTTCCACTCTTTTGGCACGAAGGAAGAAAAATCTTTCCCTGACGATAAGATCTGCCCGAGCAAGATACGCCGAGCCGTAGTGGAGGCGGAAATCGTGGAGAGTTCCGATCGTAACCTGCCCGCGGGACGTCATCTTTTCCGCATGTAAGATAATGAGATCGTGACTGCCGGATGGCAAAGCAAGTTGGCCCGAATTTCAGCAATGGACGGGCGAGAAGTGCGCGTACGCGCTTCCCAGGAAATCCACAAACGGCGTGATTTGTTACTGCATAAGCTGGGCATCCGGCAAGACCTGAGACGAGCTACCTACAACTCTGCTGGTAGGCGCGGACTGTTCTTTTTCTCAGCCGAAGATGCCCTAACGAGAGCCGAGTTGCTACAACAGAGCCTGCCAAATCAGGTCACGGAAATTTTTCACGAAGCAAACGATATCTGCGCTCACAAATTTCGGCTGTTGGGATACAAAGAGCTCAGCTTCAATCGGGAGTCGGTTGCCGGAGAAACCGCTGAGATTGACTGGCATTTAGATGCGGTCCATAAGAAGCGATCCCCGCTCATTCCCTGGTTCGCGATTCCATTCCTGGATTTCTCCGTCGTGGGCGATCACAAAGTGACGTGGGAATTAAATCGTCATCAACATCTGGTAACGCTTGCGAAGGCTTCACTACTAAGTGGCCGCGCAGTCTACGCTGACGAATTGATCTCTCAATGGCGCAGTTGGATCCAGGCCAACCCTTACCCCCTCGGCATCAACTGGGGAAGTTCGCTTGAGGTTGCCTTTCGCAGCTTGTCCTGGATTTGGATCGATCAGCTACTTGCAGGTGCAGGTTCGGCGGGCGGAAAACATTCGATTGCAGAGTTTCGGGCGGATTTAATTCCGGCACTCGCGTTCCACGGGCGCTACATCGAGAAATATCTCTCCACTTACTTTTCTCCCAACACGCATCTTTTGGGCGAAGCGGTCGCGCTGTTTTTCCTCGGAACGCTATTCCCTGAGATGCCGCGTGCGGCGCGGTGGAAAGACACTGGCTGGTCGATCGTACTCGATGCTGCTCGGCGGCAGGTGCGCCCGGATGGCGTGTACTTTGAACAGTCTTTCCATTATCACGTGTACGCACTGGATTTCTTTCTTCATGCGCGCCTTCTGGCCGAGCGCAACGCAATCGTAATCCCGCCGGCTTTTGACGTCACGCTGCAAAAGATGCTCGACGTTATCGAAGCACAGGCCCAGGCCGGTGTCGCGGAAGGATTTGGCGATGACGATGGCGGCCGACTCTTCAACCCGCGGCGCAATCGAGCGGAGCAGTTGACTGATCCACTGGCGCTGGGCGCTTTGATCTACGATCGCAACTCTGCGGCGGCGCAACTAACTGAAGAATCGATTTGGCTGCTTGGCGAGAAAATCGATCGTTTATCGACAAAACACGTTCCGTCGATCGGTCGGTCGCAAGCTTTTCCCGATGGCGGAGTTTACGTTATGGCCGACCCGAAGCCATTCCCGCAAGTCATGACTATCGACGCCGGTCCACAAGGCGTAGGCCGATCAGGCCACGGACACGCCGATGCTCTAAGCGTTCGGCTGACCATGAACGGTCGACGTTGGCTGGTCGATTCCGGGACCGGCGTTTATATCGCGAAAGATCGAGCCGACCGCGATACTTTTCGCGGCACGGCGGCGCACAACACGCTCCGTGTAGATGGTCAGGATCAGGCGGTTGCCGATGAACCGTTTTCGTGGACCCACATTCCGACGACAAGGGCGGAGACCTGGATTGTTGGCCAAACCTTTTCCTACTTCGTTGGCAGTCATAACGGTTATGAGAGACTCTCTGACCCGGTAACTCACCGCAGGCACGTTCTCAAAATTGCAGGCGATCTCTGGCTTGTCCGCGATGTCGCGATCGGCGATGGAGAGCATCAGATAGAAATTCGATGGCACTTCGCGCCCGACCTTGAGGTTCGATCGATGGGCGATGGACAAGTCGACGTTGCGCCAAAGTTGTCTTCGAATGGACCGGAGCCGGCAACGGCATTACGCCTTATCGTTCCTAACAATGCCTTGTGGCAGACAACCGCCGAAATCACGAGGACCGTAATATCGGCCGCGTACGGCGCGCTGCAAGCGGCGCCATTGCTGAGGTGTGCCTCGTTGGCGAAGCTCCCAACCGAACTTGCGACCGTGCTGATCCCTCGACTGGTCTCTGGCAGCGAAAAGCAAAACGCGCTCAGCCATTCGCATCTGGCGCTGACCAGCATGCGTCACGTGGCGGTGCAGGTTTATGAACTCACGGACGGCGACGGCACTCATGGATTCTTTTTTGCCCTAAGCGAGAAGAAATGGAGTTTCGGCCCCTGGTCTTCCGATGCACAGCTCTTGTATTGCCGGATTGAGCACGAGAAGATTGTTCATCTGGTCGTAGTCGGTGGTACTGAGGTGGCGTGGCAAGGACAATCGCTGATGAAGGCGCAATCGGCATCGGATTTTTTTGAGTGGCAAGCGCGAGAGGCCGTGATGCATCCGGGCGGATTTTCTCTTACGGATTTATTTGAGGTTCTCACCGACCGCTCAAGATCCTCGAATCCCACGTCGATTCGAGACCTATCAAGCTTTGTGGAGAAGCATTAAATGTGCGGAATTGCAGGCATTCTTGAGTTTGGGCGCGATGCTCGCGCCGACGCCGCAGTGCTGCGCAAGATGTGCGGCATCATCAGTCACCGCGGCCCGGATGACGACGGATTTTATACCGACAACGCGGTCGGGATCGGCATGCGCCGACTAAGCATTGTCGACGTCGCGGGCGGTCATCAGCCGATTTCAAGCGAAGACGGCAACCTGTGGATCGTGTTTAACGGCGAAATCTACAACCATCTAGAACTGCGCGAGCAACTCATCGCGCGCGGGCATCGATACAGTACGCATAGCGACACCGAAACCGTCATTCATCTTTTTGAAGAGTACGGTGCGGACTGCGTTCAACGTCTGCGGGGCATGTTCGCATTCGCAATCTGGAATCGCACAACGCGCACGTTGTTCATCGCCCGCGACCGGCTCGGAATTAAGCCGCTCTATTACAAATTAATGCCAGAGCGATTAATTTTCGGATCGGAAATCAAGGCCGTGCTTGCGCATGGCAGCATTCGCCCGGAGTTCAACAGATCGGCTTTGCCGGAATTTCTTGCCTTTGGATACCTGTCTGGTGAAGAAAGTGTTTACGACGGCATACGCAAATTGCTTCCCGGCCACACGATGACGATTGGCCCGGATGGAAAGCCAACAATCAAGCAGTATTGGGACCTCGATACCGCCAAGACGCATGAATCTCGCGACGAGAATTTTTACGTCAAGGCTTACCGCGAGCTGCTAGAGGGCGCTGTCAAGAGTCACCTGATGAGCGACGTCCCTCTCGGCGTCTTTCTTAGCGGAGGCGTCGACTCAAGCGCGGTCGCAGCGCTGATGACTAAATTGCGAGGCGAGCCGGTCGATACTTTTTCTGTCGGTTATACGGAACAAACTTACAGCGAACTGCCTTTTGCTCAAACCGTATCGGACCATATTCACTCTCGCCATCATGAAGTGCTGGTCAGCGAGCAGGATTTCTTTGGAGCACTGCCGCACTTAATTTGGCACGAAGATGAGCCTATTGTTTGGCCATCCAGCATTTCGCTTTATTTTGTGGCGAAGCTCGCCCGCGAGCACGTCACCGTTGTGCTGACCGGGGAGGGCGCCGATGAAACGCTGGCAGGCTACACTCG
The DNA here is from genome assembly GCA_043749775.1 of Acidobacteriaceae bacterium. GTDB lineage: Bacteria > Acidobacteriota > Terriglobia > Terriglobales > Acidobacteriaceae > Acidiflorens. The sequence goes on from JAYVCW010000004.1 coordinate 15,179, forward strand.
CTACGCCTTCACCTTAAAAAACGCGGCGATGGACCGCGCCTATCGCAGCGTAACTCCAAGCTTTCTTCGCCGCGCTGTCCGCGATGCGGTGGCTTCTTCGCCATTGCTGGGAGCTACATTACGAAGAAAACTGGAACACACATTTTTTGGCAAGGATGGGAACTCCTGGGCCTCATTTTATTTTGATAACTTTTTCTCGGCTTTTGATGAGCACGAGCAGACCAGCCTAATGACCAAGGAGTTTGCTCAAGAAGCCTCTCCCAGCACGGCTTACAACCACGTGTTGAATTATTGGGAACAGTCGTCCGGCGAGATGTTGCAGCGCCTGCTCTACACCGACATCAAGACGTATCTCGTTGAACTGTTGATGAAGCAGGACAACATGAGTATGGCGGCATCCATCGAGAGCCGGGTTCCTTTTCTTGACCATGTGCTGGTGGAGTTCGCCTCTAGAATCCCGCGTGAAGTACAAATTCAAGGCCTGGCGGGAAAATGGATTCTGAAGAAAGCGGTAGAAGACCTGCTTCCGCACTCCATTCTTTATCGCCCAAAACTCGGCTTCCCGACACCGTGGAGCGGCTGGCTGGCTGGCGATCGGCTCGGAAACATTCGCGGCATGCTGCTCGAATCGCGAAGTTTGGATCGCGGATACTTCCGCCGTGAAGCAATCGAAAAGCTTTTTGACGACCACAAAGCCAAACACCGTGATAACTACGATCGCATCTGGCGATTGCTCAATCTGGAAGTGTGGCACCGCGTTTGCCTTGAAGGCGAAAAACACGACGAAGTGGGCGAAGCTGCAAGCAATCTTGCCACGACGCGTTAAGCCGCTATCTGCAACCATCACTCGCAAGACCACGCTCTTCAAGGCCACTCTTAATGCTCGGCATGAATGTGACCGGCAACTGCTGCTATCCTCGTTAGGCTATGGTCAAGTTCCACATCGTCGTACTCGCCGCTTTTTTAACTTCACTTCTAACTTCACTTTCCGCCATAGCCCAGCAGCCATTCCTTAACAGCCAGCAATGGATGGCCATACGAGATGAGTCGAATGGCGCGGCGGCTTACGAAAATCTTCGCTACATTACGACCTTGCATCGTGTCCCCGCGACCGCGGACTTCGAGCTGGCCGCACAGTTCATTCTTCAGCGCGCGAGTGAGTATGGTTTGAGCGATGTCCACAGCGAACAATTCGACATCGATGGCAAGAAACAGTATGGATTGATGCGTTCTTATCTGGCTTGGAAAGTGGATGAAGCTCGGCTATGGGAGGTGAGCCCGGATCATCTCTTGATTGGGGACTGGCACACGGACCCGATTCATCTCGCCGACTACAGCCACTCTGCCGACGTTGAAACAGAGTTGGTCGATGTGGGGAGCGGCACAGCCGACGCCGATTATGTCGGCAAAGATGTCCGAGGCAAGATTGTGCTGGCTGATGGGGTGCTGGCTCGAGTGCAGCAGATAGCTATCAATCAACACGGCGCCTCTGGCATTGTCAGTGACATGCCCAATCAGACAACCGCTTGGTCGGGCTTGGACCCGACGGTCGTTCGCTGGGGACATCTCGACGCTCGACAGCCTTCCGGTTTCGCGTTCATGGTCTCGAGGCAAACGGCCGAGGCTCTTCGTGCTCGGATGCGCGATCACGTAGCGGTTGTGTTAAGCGCCCACGTAAAGGCGACCGTCGGTCCCGGGCATTGGACGGTTATTTCCGCCACGATCCCAGGTACAGATGCGTCGAGCGGAGAAATTATTTACAGTTGCCACCTCGACCACGAGCGCCCAGGAGCTAACGATAACGGCAGCGGCTGCGTCACAATTCTCGAATCGGCGCGCATCTTGTCGCGCTTGATCACTTTAGGAAAACTGCCGCCTCCAAAGCGCACGCTTCGTTTCATCTGGGGGCCTGAAGTTGAGGGGACGATGGCATTTCTTGCAACCCATCCCGAGATCAAGGGCCGGCTGCGTGCCAACATCCACATGGATATGGTGGGAGGCGATCCTTATAAGAACAAGTCGGTCTTCCACGTTACGGCAACTCCCTGGTCGTTGCCAAGTTTTATTACTGACGTTGGGTCATCCTTTCTGGAGGCAATTCAGGCTGCCGCCACCGGTTACGCTGAAGGAGAACTCACGAGCGACGCGGGTATTGTAGAAACTCGAGCAGGGGGATCTGGAACTCGCAACGAGTTGATGGCAGACGTAACGCCCTATTCCAGCGGCAGCGATCACGATGACTTCGATTCTTCAACTATCGCGGTTCCCTCTCTTTACCTTCGCGATTGGCCAGACATTTACATTCACACCGACCATGACACACTCGATCAGATTGATGCCACCAAGTTGCGCAGGGTGGCGCTGCTGGGCGCGGCTTCGGGATATGTATACGCAACGGTCGATCGCAGCCAGCTCTCGTCTCTGCTTCCATTTCTAACTGCTCAAGTAGAAGCTCGCATCGCTCGCTCCTTCGGCCATGCTCAACAACTGGCGAGTGATGCCAAAGTGGAACCCGGAATCGCATGGTACAACGCTCGCAACTTCCTCAACGAGACGCTTGAACGGGAGCTTGCGACGGTACGCTCACTCATCAATTTTACTGGCGGATCGAACGAACAGGCGGCGGGCGGAATAATAGCTTTGACCGAATACACATCTGCGCTACACGCCGCAATCGATCGCCGGGCGAAAGACCGTGGAGCGTCCGGACCAGCACCGACAGCACCGTGGGTGAAGTCAGAAGCGGCAAAGCGCGTTCCGGTTCGCATCGGAGAGTTCGGCCCACTCACTTATCAGAACGATAATGTATTACTGGCGCGCCTCGGTAAAGATCGATATGCAAAAATTAAATTGATCAACAGCGAAGCGACGCATCTGCTTAATGTCCGCGACCAATCGGACCTGTACGCGTATGAAGTTGTTAATTTCGTGAACGGCAGGCGATCGGTGGGTGAGATTCGCGACGCGGTATCGGCGGAGTACGGCCCCCTGCCAATAGAGCTCGTTTCAGATTATCTCGACGCGTGTGCTGAGGCTCACGTGATTCAATGGAAGTGAGATCGCGCTTCAGACGCGAGGACTGTGGCACCCGACTCGGCATTGCAAAGCGTGACGCCGCGCCAAGACAGCCTCGAAGACATACCTATGCTGTAGTTTGCGACTCGCTGCTCAGGACGGTTTGATACTCGCTGTAAACCCCCCTAAAGTCAGTGATCTCATGATTCGCTTCAAAGTGCCAGACGCGAGTCGCAACTTCGTCGATCAAATCTTCATCGTGCGTAACTAGCAACACGGTGCCGGGATATCGCTGCAAAGAAATGTTGAGGGCGTTGATCGATTCCAGATCAAGGTGGTTGGTCGGCTCGTCGAGCACCAGCAAGTTCGGCTTCAAGAGCATCAATTTGCAGAAAAGCAAGCGCGCCGCTTCGCCGCCGGAGAGAATCTCGGTGCGCTTGTCGGCATCATCACGCGGAAACAACATTTGCCCCAGGATGCCGCGAATTTCTTCCGTGGACGCTGCAGGATCCCACTGATGCAACCACTCCAGAACCTTCATGCCCGGCTCGATGAGAGCTTTATGATCCTGCGCAAAATATCCGATGGCAGCTTCGTGACCCCAGATAACTTTGCCTGCGTCGACAAAGGGCCCAGCGTAGCCACTGGTTTTGCGCAGCTCCGCTTCTGACGTAGTCGGGGAATTCGCAAGCAGCGCATTCACCAAAGTGGTCTTGCCTGATCCGTTACGGCCCATCAAGGCTATTTTTTCGCCACGAATAACGCTGGCCGTGAAGTCAGAAACGACTTTGGCGTCTCCATACGACTTGCTCAACCCTTCGATCTCGAGCACATGTTTACCAGAAGGGCGTTTCTGATCGAACTTTAAATATGGCCGCTGAATGTTGGAGCGCGCGAGTTCTGTCACCTGCAAGCGCTCAACTTCTTTCCGCCGTGATTGCACCTGGCTGGAACGCGTTCCAGCGGAGAAGCGAGCGATGAATTCGTTTAACTGCGAAATCTTCTTTTCGCGCTGCGCGTTCTGCGATTCGATTTGCGAGCGAATCTGCGTTTTTGCGACGACCATGTCGTCGTAGGTTCCAGTGTAGGTGATGATGGTTTGGTAGTCGATGTCGGCGATGTGTGTACAGATGCCATTCAAAAAATGACGATCGTGCGAGATGACGATCAGGACGCCCTCATACTGATTGAGAAAATTCTTCAGCCAATGGATCGAATCAAGATCGAGGTTGTTTGTCGGTTCGTCGAGCAGTAGCGCCTGCGGATGCCCAAAGAGCGCCTGCGCCAACAGCACGCGCACCTTCTGTCCGCCCGGCAGCTCGGACATTTTGCGCTCGTGCTGCTCGTCCGGAATATCAAGACCCTGGAGCAAAATGGCTGCGTCGCTCTCGGCAGTGTAGCCGTCCTCTTCACCGACGATGCCTTCAAGTTCGCCGAGCTTCATGCCGTCGGCGTCGGTCATCTCGGCCTTCGCGTAAATCAGCTCGCGCTCTTCAAGCGCGGCCCACAGGCGGCGATTTCCCATGATCACGGCATCGATCACGCGATACTGATCGAAAGCAAACTGGTCCTGACTCAATACACCAAGCTTCCGCGGGCGAACGACAGTACCCTTCTGCGGGTCAAGCTCACCGGTCAGAAGTTTCATGAACGTGGATTTTCCGGCGCCGTTCGGCCCGGTGAGACCATAGCGCTTCCCCGGAATGAATCCGGTAGAAACCTCGTCAAATAAAATTTTAGCGCCGTAGCGCATGGACACATTGCTGACTGAAATCATGGTGATCAGGGAACTGCGGGAATCGATCCAAAGGAAGAGACGCAGCTACTGTATTAAGAATATCACGAGGCGGGAGGCTAACTGCAGCCTCAGCGTAAGGTGGCCATCTCGAAACATTTCAGTAAAAAAAAGCAACCTTGTGAAGGCAGCGCCGTACATCCGCTCAATCCATGTTAGCCTAGCCAGCGTAATGACTGAAAATAGGCCCCCGACTCCAAATCTTCAGGCGATTGCGCGACAAGTCATGCAGGCGCGCGGGTTTCAACCTAATTTTCCGCCGGAAACGCAACAGCAACTGGCGGAAATCGACGCCCATCCCCCGCAACTTACCGCATCGAGCAGCGTCAAAGACTTGCGTAATCTGCTCTGGTCGTCCATCGATAACGACACCTCCAAAGACCTCGACCAGATCGAAGTTGCGGAACGCATGCCGAACGGCGACGTGAAGATCATGATTGGCATCGCGGACGTTGACGCGTTCGTGGGGAAAGGTACGCCCATCGACCAGCACGCTGCGCGGGAGACGACCAGCGTGTACACCGGAGTCGCCATTTTCCCTATGCTGCCGAACGAGCTTTCGACGGGAGCGTCTTCCCTGCTTCCCGACGTCGATCGCCCCGCGGTTGTGACGGAGATGGTCGTCAACAGCAGCGGTACGTTGACCTCAAGCAAGGTTTATAGGGCGATCGTTCGCAACAAGGCGCAGCTTACCTACAACGCCGTCGGGGCGTGGCTCGAGGGCACATCCCCGGCGCCGCCGAAAGTTGCGGCATCCGCGGAATTGCAGCAGCAACTCAAATTGCAGGACGAGGTTGCGCAAGAGTTAAGAAAGCTCCGCTATGACAACGGAGCGTTGAACATTGACACCAACGAAGTGGTCCCGCTGGTGATACATGATGAGGTCATCGACGTTACCGCGGTTGCGAAGAATCACGCAACTGAGTTGATCGAAGACTTCATGGTTGCGGCGAACGGCGTGGTAGCTCGGCTGCTCGAGAAAGTTTCTTCCATTCGGCGAATCGTAAAGACTCCTGAACATTGGGACGGCATTGTTCGCCTGGCTGCGGCGCAAGGAGAAAAGTTGCCGCCCGACCCTGATTCGAAAGCCCTCAATAACTTTTTGCTCAAGCGCAAAGCCGCCGATCCGGATCATTTTGCAGACCTTTCGCTAGCCGTCATCAAATTGATTGGTCCGGGCATCTATGTTCTCGAGCGTCCCGGTGAGCCCGCGCAGGGACACTTCGGACTGGCAGTGCAGGATTACACGCACTCGACCGCACCTAACCGCCGCTTCGCCGATGTTGTCACACAACGGTTAATCAAGTCATTGCTTGATGGAAAGCCTAATCCGTATTCAGACGAAGAACTCACTGCCATCGCGGCAAATTGCACCGCGAAAGGCGATGCCGCACGCAAGGTCGAGCGGGACATGTCAAAACGCTTGTCGGCAATCGCAATGAGCCACCGCGTTGGAGAAACCTTCGACGCGATAGTCACCGGAGTCACTCCGAAAGGAACGTTCGTTCGAGTCATGCAGCCCCGCATCGACGGACTGCTCGCGGAAGGAGGAGAAGGCTTGCAAGTCGGCGATAAGTTGCGGGCGAAGTTGGTACGGACAGATGTGCAGCGAGGATTTATAGATTTCGTTAAGGAATAACTTCCAGAGGGCGGCGGTGACCTTGATTCACGGTCGATTTCTGTTGTGAGCTCCAAACTGTTTTCCCGGCCACCATCGTCCAAACCACTTTCGCATCTTTAATTTTATCCGCCGGAAGCTTGAAAAGGTCGTCCGTTACCAACACCAGGTCCGCATACTTTCCAGCTGTGATTGACCCGCGGTTCTGCTCCACGAAATTCGCGTAGGCGCCGTTGATGGTATAGGCGCGTATGGCCGTCTCCAGATCAATTGTTTGCTCCGGAACCCAGCCTCCGTCGGGCTTGCCATCGAGTCCTTTGCGCGTCAAAGCGGTGTAGATGCCGATCAGCGGCTCCATCTCGGCCACGTTCCAATCGGAGGCAAATGCGAGCGTTGCTCCTGAATCCCGCAAGCTGCGAAACGCCCATGCGTACTTCCAACGCGCAGGGCCGACTGCTTTCGCCCATTGACCGGTAATATCCGGGGCGCAATGCCGCGGCTGCATGCACGCGACAACGCCCAGTTGCTTAAAGCGAGGAATATCCTTTTCATTCAAACACTCGATGTGGATTAACTCATCACGTCGATCCCGCGGCCCATTCTGCTTTTCGGCGTATTCAATGGCATCGAGCGCAGTACGAATTCCCCGGTCACCAATCGAGTGAACAAAGACCTGGAACTTCATCCGGTCAAGTCGGGCTACGACTTGCTTAAACTCTTGGGGAGGATAATCGAGCTCTCCGCGAGTCCCCGGCCGGTCGGCGTAAGGCTCAAGCAGAGCGGCCGTGTGCGGCTCGATCACGTCATCGATGTACAACTTCACTGCCGCAACGCGGAGCCAGTCATCGTTATATTTTTGCCGCGCCTGATCGAATTGCTTCAGTGTGGCTTCGTTCGTTCCGCGTCGATGAAACAATGCGACCTGCAGGCGAGCGGGCAGCTTGCCGTCAGCCCGTAGTTTCGAATAGATATCGAGATCTTCGAGGTAAGACTGCGGATCGATTACGGTGGTGATTCCCGCACGAGTGGCCGCCGCCACATTATTCGCGACGTCTTTGGCAATCGCCATCTGCGCGTGCGATGGCAGGTGTTTCCGAAGTTCCTTCTCAGCTTCTTCTGAGAGCCCAGTGCTGCCAAAGCCCGTTATGATTCCAGTCGGCTCTCCGGTCTTCGCATCTTTCTCCAACTTTTCGGCGAAGATCACGTTCTTCGTGGCTCTCGTTATCCGGAACTCCTTCATCGCCTCGCGGTTCATCCAGATGGTGTGGTAATCGTAGGCGACGAGGAATGCCGGGCGTCCTCCTGTTAAGCCTTCCAGATCCTGAGAGCGTGGTAAAGTGCCATTCGGAAACGCTGAATAGTTCCATCCTTCAACTTCTATCCAATGCAAATCAGAACGCTTCGTCGCGAACTCGCGTACCTGCCGCTGTATGTCGCTCAAGGAATTTCCGTTCTCGATGCGCAGCACGTCTGGGTTGCCCCCCAAGAGAACATGGAAATGGCTGTCAATAAAACCGGGCAGCAACATGCGTCCACCCGCATCCATCACTTTTGTGTTTAAACCGGTGTGATTTGGCGCGTCGTTATTGGATCCGACCCATTCGATTTTGTCGCCTTTGATCGCCACCGACTCCGCCCATGGCTGACTAGCGTCAACCGTATAGACACGCGCGTTGCGGATCAGAATATCCGCGCGATCTGATGCCATCGATTGCTGGTGATGACATCCTGTCAGTAGGAACGAAATTAAAAGCAAGAAACTTGCTCTGCGCATGATGGATTCCTTCGCCTTGAACCAGGGGGCGGAATTTTACATTAACAAAAATTCTAGCCGTTCTTTTTTTCCAGTTCCGCCCAGCGCGCGTAGAGCAGGTCGAGTTGCTCTTGCGCTGTTTCCATCGCAGCCTGCGCAGTCACCAGATGTGAGGCATCGGTTGCGTTGGCTGGATCTTCCAACTCATCTCGTTTCGCCTGCACCAAAGCTTCGGCTTCCTCGACTCGCCGCTCGATCGTCGCGTATTCTCGCGCTTCGAGATAGGAGAGCTTCTTTTTTGCGGTTGCCCGGGGAGCAGAAGGTCCTCCGCTACCATTCGAGGGAAACTCTCCCGATTTTGCGACCTCAACCTTCGAGCGCTGGACCTGCCACGCCTCCCACTGACCGTAGTCGGCGAAGGAATCAGCCCCACCTTTTCCATTGAGACCCAAAACAATGCTGGATACGCGGTCGAGCATGTAGCGATCGTGCGTCACGAGAACCAGGGATCCGGGAAAATCTACAAGGCTCTCTTCCAGAATCTCGAGCGTAGGGATGTCGAGATCGTTGGTCGGCTCATCGAGCAGCAAGACGTCGGCGGGCTGCAGCATGAGTTGAGCGATCAGAACGCGCGCTCGCTCGCCTCCAGAAAGGCGGCCGATAGGCTGGTTCAGTTGCTCACTGGTAAAAAGGAATCGCGCAGCCCATCCGGCCACATGAATCTCGGTGCCACGGAAAACAACCGAGTCGCCGTCGGGAGCAAGCGCGCGGCGCAGCGTTACATCGGGGTCAAGAGTCCTGGTTTGGTCGAAGTAAACGATTCGAAGCCAGTCGGCGCTGCGGATTTGTCCGGCTGTCGGCGCCATTTCGCCTTGCAGAAGGCGTAGCAGAGTGGTCTTGCCGCTGCCATTCGGACCGACGAGGCCGACACGCATTCCGGCAGTCAGAATAAAATTCAGGCCTTCGAAAAGAGTTCGACCTCCTAGAGTGCAGCTGACATCCTGTAGTTCAATCAGCCGTTTCGTCTTGCGATCGGTAGCAGAGAAATCAATTTGCGTGCTGCTGCTGCGCGTTCTTGAGTTGAGGTCAGCCAGGTCTGCCATCAGGTCGCCTGCTTTGCTGATACGCGCTTTCGACTTACGCGTGCGTGCTTTCGCGCCGCGCCGCAGCCACTCGATCTCGCCGTGGACGAGGTTCTCAAGCGCTTCCTGCCGCTTCGATTGCGCGTGCAGAAATTGCTCTTTCTTTTCAAGAAACATGCTGTAGTTGCCGCGTACCCGTAACGAGCCATCGGGATAAATTCTGTTCAGCTCGACCATGTCGGTGGTGACGTTCTCCAGAAAATAGCGATCGTGGCTGACGATCACGCTTGCGAACGCAGCGCTCTCAAGCAGTTCTTCAAGCCAGGTAATGCCGAGTAAATCAAGGTGATTTGTGGGCTCGTCAAGCAAAAGTATGTCCGGATGCTGCACCAGCGCTTCCACGATCGCGAGCCTCTTCTGCCATCCGCCCGAGAGGTGATTTGCCTGCACATCCAGGTTTTCGAAGCCGGCGCGGCCGAGATTTTCGGCGAAGCGTCCGCCGCGCTCGGTACCTGAAACGCCGCAGCGATCAAGCGCAGCCTCGATCACCGAGCGAATCGTTGCGCCGAGTGGAAAACGAGAATCCTGTTCGACCGCGGCCAACCGTGTACGTTTTCGGAACGATACTTCGCCGCTATCAGCGTTCGCCTCGCCCGCGAGAATTTTCAGCAGCGTTGACTTCCCTGATCCATTGGGACCGATCAGGCCGATGCGGTCTCCGTCAGAAATCGTGAAGGAAACATTTTGGAAGAGCGGATTAGCTCCGAATGATTTTGTGATTTGTTGCGCGTTAACAATAGGGGGCAATGTGCTGCGGTCTCCTCGAATGTCGTGTCTATCTGAGAATATCAGTTGCTGCGAGGGTCTTGGGCTTAGCCGAGCTGAATCTCATCCGATGAGGTTTTGTTTTAGATCTTGGGCGGCTTGAGCAACACTCTCGGGCTTTCCGAGATCACGCCAATAATAATCGTCGGCGCGGAACGCCATAATCTTTTCCCCTTCGGCGGCGAGGCGTAGATACGAGGTCACGATGGAGAAGGCGCCCTCCTCCGTCAACATGGGAAGCAGTCGTGGAGAAATAATGTGGATGCCGGAAAACGCCAGCTCTTGCGCGAGGTACCTGCCGGCGATCACTTCAGGCTCGCTGTTAGCCGCGCGCCGCCCGCACAACTCAAGCTGCTGATCGAAAAGCAAATAACGGGACGTCTCACGATGCTGCACGGCAAGAGTAGCGAGCGCCTGATGCTTTTTGTGTGCGCCCATCATGCGCCCGAGATCGATATTGCTTAGGACATCGACATTGTGCAGGATGAAGGGCAGATCGGTGCCGTCGTCAAAAAAGTGGCTCACCTTTTTCAGCCCACCGCCCGTATCAAGCAGCGTATCTTCAAGCGATACTTCAATTCTTATTCCGAAGTGATTGTGGGATCGTAAATATTCGACGATCATCTCCGCGAAGTGAAACGCGTTCACGATCACTTCGTTCACCCCCGCTTGCTTGAGGCGGCGGATAGTAATTTCAAGCATGGTTCGCCCGTCGATCTCGACCAAAGCCTTCGGGCATTTGTCGGTGAGAGGACGCAGGCGCGTGCCGAGACCTGCGGCGAGAATCATCGCCTTCATTCGTTGCTTGCCTTGGGGTAGAAAATGGTCATGCGTCTAAAGGCGAAAGATGTTCTGGAAAAACACTCGGATTCAATTGCGGCTGCTCGCGATGCAGTACAACAATCCGTAAGCCAGACTTCGCGCGCAGATGGTCGCCGAGTTTTTCGGCTAGGTAAACGGAGCGGTGCTGGCCCCCTGTGCAGCCGAACGAAACCATCAGATGTTTGAAGCCACGGCTCACGTAAACGTTCACACTTTCATCAACGAGGGATTTTGCGCTGTCAAAAAACTTGTGCACACACTCCTCGCGATTCAGATATTCGATAACGCCCACGTCTTTGCCGGTCGCTGACTTGAATCGTTCCTCGCGGCCAGGGTTTGGCAAACTTCGAGCATCGAAGACGAACCCGCCACCGTTTTCCGACTCATCCTGCGGCAGGCCTTTGTGAAATGAAAAACTAAAGATGCTTACTGTCAGCAGCTGTGTCTTTGCTGATTGCGTTCCCAGACTCTGCAATTTTTCGGAGGCGACA
>JAYVCW010000005.1:0-6351 GCA_043749775.1 Acidobacteriaceae bacterium
GCTTCGCGCGTCGTTGAAGTGCCAAAAGAATTGGAACGGGAATGGAGTGTCGAGGATGATTTCCTGTCGGCGGTCCGATCACGCGGCCGGATGCGCCCGCGGCCGGACTTCGATGAAGGCGTTCGGTATATGCGCGTGGTGCAGGCAGTGGCCGACGCGCGGGCGCGGCAAGAGTACGTGCAGATAAAGATTTAGCGCGGCGCTCCGCGTTTGTACGACGGACTTTGTTGCCGTCGTCCGTTTCGTCGTCCGGGATGCCGCAGAGCCCAAATCCGCCCGCCGCGATCGTCATATTGTCGTGCAGCAAGCCGGCAAGCGCGGCCGTGGCGTCGGAGTAAACTTTGCTAATGTGAGGCGAAATCTAAACACGGATTGGGTGGTTGGACACGGAGGAATTCCTCCGATTGACGAGCTCTGCGGACTCGAATTCGCATCGACACCGGAGCTGCGCTCCGGTTCACTAGCGGGGAATCGACGCATTGTTGCGTGAGTCGCGGACGATCATCTATGGCCATCAAAATCTCGCTTTTCAATCACAAGGGCGGCGTTAGCAAGACAACAACTGCGTTTAACCTCGGCTGGATGATGGCAAACAAGGGTAAGAAAGTTTTGTTAGTAGACTGCGACCCACAGTGCAACTTGACCGGCATGGTGTTGGGCTTTGCGGGCGTTACAGATTTAACGAAATACTACAAGACTGATAGGCCTAGCAATCTGCGTGATGGGCTGGCCCCTGCATTCGAGTCTCGTCCTACTCCGATCACCGCAGTCCGCGCTGAAAAGGTAAAAGGGCAACCCAATATGTTCCTCCTGCCGGGGCATATCGGCGTCGCGGAGTACGAGGTCACTTTAGGAATTGCACAAGAGTTGTCCGGATCACTCGTCACTCTTCAGAACCTACCGGGTTCTATCAATTACCTGATCGACGTAACTGCGGCGTCAAAAGCCGTTGACTACGTACTCATAGACATGAGTCCAAGCCTCGGCCCACTGAATCAGAACCTTTTGATGATTAGCGATTTCTTCGTGGTGCCGATGAATCCGGATTACTTTTCGGCGATGGCGATCGACTCCCTCGCCTCCGTCCTTCCGCGATGGAAGATGTGGGCTACCAAAGCTCAGTCGCTCGATGTTCTGAGGAAAGCGAGCTACCCTTTCCCCGTATCGAACCCGCGTTTTCTCGGCACTATCATTCAGAAGTACCGTTTGCAGAAGGCTCAAATACCGGCGGCGGCATTCCAGAACTGGATCACTCAGATTGAAGAAGGGGTCCAGAACAAGCTTTTACCAGCCCTCAAAGGTGCAGGGATGCTGCTGCCGGCGGCGGCGTATCGAAAGAACGGTTACTCACCCGAGAAGCCCTTTCTACAGATGTCCGATTTCAACAGTTTGATCGCATTGTCGCAGGAGCATCAGGTCCCCGTTTTTGAGTTGAGTGACAGTCAGATTGGCAAGGCTGGATCGGTGCTGGAGATAACAAAGAAGTCGATGAAGCAGTTCCGGAAGCTTTTCTCTGACGCTGCGGATCGCGTGATTTCATTGACCGAGGATGAAAGCGGCGCTTGATGACTTCATCATTAGCCTAGCTCACGTTCGCAATGTTGGTGGCGTGTATGGCTCCATCAAAGCGCTGACGACGCCGGCACTGGATCTGTCTGATCTGCTTCGGACCCAGTTAGTCATGTGCGTTAGCGCTTTGGACCGCTATGTACACGAAGTAACACGCCTAGGTATGCTGGCAACACTGGCCGGTAAACGACCGCCGACTGACGCATTTCAAAAGTACGAGATTGCGTTAGGTAGTGTGTCTCAGGCGACAGCGGCACTCGCATCCGACGCGTGGCTCGACACGGAAATCAGGACTCGACATGGATACCTATCATTTCAACAGCCAGAGAAGATCGCCGACGCGATCAGGCTCATCTCATCAGTTGAGCTTTGGAACGCGCTGGGCGCCAAATTGAAGCAGCCTCCGAAGGCACTAAAGACGGAGTTGCAGTTGATTGTCAGCAGACGCAATCAGATCGTACACGAGGCGGACGTCGACCCTACCTATGCCGGTAGCGGGGACCGGTGGCCTATTACCGCTCCAATGGTCAATGACGCAGTCGTATTCATTGAACGGCTTGTTATTACTTTGCATGGGCTGCTTTGACATCAACTGCTCGTTCCCGCAGCGACGGCGGCGGCTCTGACATATCCTTTATCCAATAAGTTCATTCTGATCTGACTCGACGTTGCCTCACGATAAGCCCGAGAGCGGAATCATAAAACTGCTCGGTCGATCTAAATGTTCGGAACTCCGCTGCTAGCCGGCGGGCCGCCGCGCGGAAGAGCGTGAGGCTGGAGACGAGCTTGAGGGCGTCGATGCGGCTGCCCATCAGGTCTTCGAGCGCGAGGCCGCGGGCGAGTTGGTCGCTGACGGCGGCGGTGATTTCTTCGTAGCGGGCGCGGAGGAGCGGGTCGCGCAGGTAATCGCACGCTTCCGCGAGATCGCGAATGGCGTAATTCTCGGCCATCGCGGATCGGCCAAGGTCGGCGAGCTGCGGGAAGATATACCAAATCCAATGACTGGTTTGCGCCCGCTGCGAATTTCGGCGAGCGCGGTCTCATAGCCGGCAGAGCGGCTGGCCTGGGCTTTGTGGAAGCGGTCGAGGGACAATGCGATGATCCCCCTCCTCTAATCTATGGCGCTGGTCCTAGTCCAACCCGACGCTGCGTCCAGCTTCGGCGGCCCGCGTGAAAATCTTGAAAATAGCGGGATGGTCGAAAACGACCGTGTTCGCCATAGCTTCGACTGTCGCTGCGGCATCGCCGAGCTCAGCGAGCCTACTCTCCGGGCCTTCTCCGGTGACGACCTTCTTCAAATCAACGCGAAGTTCGTCTGCGATCTCCTTGGCCGTGGCGTTCGTCGCCTCGTCCCGGAGATAGGTCGTGATGGAATCGAATTCGCCGCGATCAAGCCAAACGCCATGGCAGTCGGGGCAGGAATCAATCACCACACCAGATCGGCCGAAAATGATCGAGCGCAGTTTGCTAGAGGGACATTTCGGGCAGGCACGCGTCGATGGGACAACGTTTACGCTCTCTAGATGGTCGACCTCGCGATTCAACCAATGCAATTGCCCATCGTTCACATGGTTCTTCAGTTTGCGCAGTTCGTCCTTGTCCAACCACATACCATGGCATTTCGGGCAGCCTTCAAACTGCACGCCAGAAAGATTATAAAGATCGAGGGTTGCGCCCTCGACGGGACACTTTCTTTCAGTAGCACCCTTCTGCGTCGCGCCGCGGACCGGAGGGACGGCCAGTTTAAAATCGGTCTCGCTGCTCGGGCGCCTGATTCGTTTAGACCAAAAAGGCACGTGCACGTTGTTCACGAAATCGGAGAAGCCGTGACCGCTCACGGGCATGATCTTGGTCAGCTCTTCATCCAAGAGATTCAGCTCGCCGCCATCGAGCCAGAAGCCGCCGCAATTCCGGCAATGATCCAGCACGATATCGGTTTCGCCGAGAAAGCGGACACGCGACAGTTCGCAGTCATCGCAGCGCGGACACTTCTTGGCCGACCCGTGATCTTTTTCTTCTTCATCGGAGCTGAATTCGATGCTTCCCGCCACCTGGAACGCCATTTTGTCGAGTTCGCCAGCGTCCAGCCAAAGGCTGCCGCATTTCTCGCACGCGTCGTATGAGATCTCGCCGTGCTTGGTAGTGACGTCGTAATTGACCATCTCAGAATTGCAATTCAGGCAGCGCATCGGTCGAGACCATAGCAGCGGTTCGGGGGTTGTCAGTCGCGCGCCATCGCTGCCGCGGGCGAGATGGTCGCTGACGACGGCGGCGGTGATTTCTTCGTAGCGGGCACGGAGGAGCGGGCGAGGCCTGCGAGCTGCGGGAAGATATACCAGAATCCAATGGCTGGTTTTGCGCCCGCGGCGGATCTCCGCGAGCGCGGTGTCGTAGCCGGCGTGCGGGTCAGCTTGGGCTTCGTGGAAGCGATCGAGGGACATTTGAGCATGATGGTCGCCTTTGAGCGACGGACGAACCTTTCTCAGTCGGCCATGTCATACCGCATTGTGTGATCACCAACGAACGAGAGGTCCCTCGCCTTTGCTCGGGATGACAGAGGAGGCGTTGCAATACTCCCGTTGCGCGGCGAGGTCCTCCGGCTTTCGCTCGGGATGACAAGCTGCGGTTGCCGACCCGCGTTTCATCTACAGATTGAACCTTCGCTTTTATGTCGCAATCACTCGCTCACACTCTTGCCAATTTCGCCTGCTCGCTGGAATACGAGGATCTCTTTAAGAACGTCGTTCATGAGGTGAAACGCCGGCTGATCGATTCTTTGGGCTGTGCGCTTGGCGCATGGGATGAGGAGCCGTGCACGATTGCGCGCACGGTCGTTTCGGATTTTTCGGCAAAGAATGGTGCAACGGTGATCGGCACTTCGCACAAGGCGCCGTCGGACTGGGCGGCTTTCGCCAACGGTTGCTGCATTCGCTATTTCGATTACAACGACACCTATCTCTCGAAGGAACCGGCGCACCCTAGTGATAACTTCGCTGCGGTGCTGGCAGTCGCGGAAAGTGTGGGTGCTACGGGGAAAGACGTCATCGTGGCGACCGCGATCGCGTACGAAGTGCAATGTCGGCTGTGCGACGCAGCGAGTATCCGTGCGCGCGGGTGGGATCATCCAACTTACGGCGCGTTCTCGACGGCGCTGGCGTGCGCGAAGTTGATGAAGCTCGACCCGGAACGGACTCGCCACGCGATCAATATCGCCGGCGTGCATTGCGCGGCATTTCGGCAGGCGCGCGTCGGTGAGCTTTCGCATTGGAAGGGTGTGGCGTTCGCGAATGCTTCGCGGCTCGGAGTGTATGCATCGCTGCTCGCGCGCGCGGGCATGACCGGACCGGCGCCGATCTTCGAAGGCGCGATGGGATTTGAGAAGGAGCTCGGGGTGTCGTTAGGCAACGTTGGAGAAATGTTCGACAAATCGAAGGAAGCGGTCGCGGGTGAAGGGCCGGCGTCGATGATTTTGAAGACGAGCATCAAGTATTGGCCGGCCGAATATCACAGCCAAAGCGCAATCGAAGCGGCGCTACATTTGCGCAATGAGATTCCCGATCTCTCGCAGGTGAAATCGATGGTGATCGAAAGTCACGATGCTTCGGTGGATATCATTGGGAGCGAGCCGGAGAAGTGGAAACCGCAGCAGCGTGAAACGGCGGATCACAGTTTGCCTTACATTACGGCGGTGGCGTTGATCGATGGTGAGGTAACTGACAAGCAGTTCGCGCCGGAACGTTTTACGGAAACTGGGATCATCGATTTCCTGCAGAAAGTGAAGGTGGAACGGAATGACGAACTGAGCGCGTTGTACGCGGAGGCGGTGGCGAACATCGTGCACATCACTTTGCAGGATGGGCGCACGCTGACGAAGCGTGTCGATTATCCGTTAGGGAATGCAAAGAACCGACTCAAAGACGAGGAAGTGGCGGCAAAATTTTTCAATCTCGCCGCGCCGAAAATTACGAAGGAAGGTGCTGATCGCGTAGTCGAGCAATGCTGGAAACTGGATGAAACGAGCGATGTTTCGAAGTTGATGGGGTCGCTCGAGATTAACGGCTGATTTCTTTCGCCACGGATTAGCAAGGATGAAACACGGATTCGGAATTCGCTGCTCTTTTAACGGTGAAAATCCGTCTTCATCTGTGGCTAAATCGATTCAATGACGGCGGCCGCCAAACTGCGTGAGTTAATCCGCGGCGGCTGCGTTGCAATGCCGGGCGTCCCGAACGCAGCTTTCGCGCGTCAGGTTGAACGCGCCGGATTTGATGCGGTTTATGTGAGCGGCGCGGGACTGTCGAACATGACGGCGGGCGTTCCAGACGTGGGCCTATTGACGCTCACCGAAGTTGTCCGCCTCGCCGGTTACGTCGCCGCGTCCGTAGATATTCCGGCGATCGTGGATGCCGACACCGGATTCGGCGGCGCGGACAACGCCGCGCGAACGATTCGCGAACTCGAGGCGGCAGGCCTTGTGGGTTGCCACATCGAAGACCAGGAATTTCCGAAACGGTGCGGGCATCTTGCCGGCAAATCGCTCATCGCCATCGAGGACATGGAGGAGAAACTCCGGGCTGCTGCGGCGGCTAAACGAGATCGCGATTTTTTGCTGATTGCACGAACGGATGCGCGCTCGGTTGAGGATTTCGGCAGCGCAGTGAAGCGCGCTCAGAGATACATCACCGCGGGCGCGGACGCTATTTTTCCCGAGGCACTGCAAACCGCCGAAGAGTTCCGCGATTTCGCGAAGGAAGTGAAAGTGCCGCTGCTGGCGAACATGAC
>JAYVCW010000006.1:0-2629 GCA_043749775.1 Acidobacteriaceae bacterium
GTTTGAAACGAGCCTTTAGATCGAGGTCGTCGGAAAGATGTTGAGGCAAAATCTTGATGGCAACGTCGCGTTCAAGACGATTATCGCGTGCGCGATAGACCTCTCCCATGCCGCCAGCACCGACGGCCTCAACTATTTCGTATGGCCCCAAACGAGCCCCCGGCGCTAGTGGCAAGTCAACCCCCAAGGAGTCGAGCTTATCACGCGATAATTGCGCGATAGGATTTAGGTCTGTCGCGATTTACACCTTAGCCCGGACTAGGAGCGAATCACACAGGGCCGATGAGCGTGTCGCCTGATAACGACAGTTACGGCCCGACAAATCGACCTGCACAGTTTTGGGTAGTTTAATTACGGACAATATTGCGGGGTGAACCTTGAAGCGACAGCTCTCGGTTTTGGTCACTTTCCTTCTACTTGCGATTCCTGTTGAGTTGTTCGGGAAAGCTCAGATCTCAAAGATCATAATTAAAGGCGCTGACCTCAGCGCTCCTATCAAAATCACTGATCCGAAGTTGCTGGCGAACTTCTTTGTCTGGACGCTTCTGCTGACACTGAACTGAGAGGGCGGATGCCATCATGGTTGCGAGTAATAAAACTGTGACCTTCATAGGGTGTGTTCTGATGTGTAACCACGTGGTCCATTGAAGTACGTGTGCCGTTGACGACTAGTTTTGTCCAAGTCGGATAGCAACAGATGACAGTGTGCGGCTATCAACGAACCGCTTCTTCTGGCGAGGGAAGCGTCTCGCTTTGTGCACCAGCGCGCTCGAATGTAAGATTAACCGAACGTGCACCGATTGGCCGGGTTCGATGACGAACCGATCGGTTTACTGTGATCATCTGCCCGGGCAAGAGCTCGACAGTGCGATCGTCGAAATCAATGAACAGGCCGCCTTCCAATGCCAGGAAACTTTCGTCGGAGTCAGGATGACAGTGCCAATGATAAGCTTCACTCATCGTGCTTATGCGAATTTCGTGATCGTTGACCTTGGCAATGGGATGGTTGTCGTAGCTCTTCGCCGTTGCTGATTCGAGTGAAAGGTTAACAACTTCGAATGAAGAATTCTGCATCGTTACTCCCCTTTTGAACCTTACCTTCGGACGAGTCTACACGCTTCCAGTGAGGTAATTTTTTGTGCAAGGGAGCCATCGAGCGGCCAGTATGTTCTGAAAGCACTGATATCGCTTTCCGCAAGCTTGCGGCGCGCGTGCTTCTGGAATCCGTCCCGTATCACCGTATTTTCCTATGACCCTAACGAACAAAAAGTCATATCGGCGGGACTGGTGAGCGGATACTCGATCCGAGATCGGCCAGAATGCCTGTTGGACGGGCATTTTGACGGGACGGGCATTCTGGCCCTGGTTGGAGAAATTTGAAAAAAATGCGGATTTTTTCCCTGATTATGGCTGCAACCTTCTGCAC
This sequence comes from Acidobacteriaceae bacterium, assembly GCA_043749775.1. Taxonomy (GTDB): domain Bacteria; phylum Acidobacteriota; class Terriglobia; order Terriglobales; family Acidobacteriaceae; genus Acidiflorens. The sequence goes on from JAYVCW010000006.1 coordinate 1,427, forward strand.
ATCTCTCGCTTCTACCGAAGGCAGGAATCAAGAAATCTTTGCAAGCCTCTGACTAATAAGCGCTTATCGAGCGCCTACGCTCTCGTCGATTTTGGCTTGAGAAGTGCTCTATTAGAAAGCGTAACCGGTATGAAAGAAGTTTTCCCAGGAGACCCAATGAAACGCGCTCACCTCTTCGTTATACTGCTCGCCGCAATGGCCGTTCCGTTTGCTGCCGCAGACACCATCCAACTCAACCAGAACAATCTAGGCATTAGTGGCAGCATCGGTAGCGTTACGCTTACGCAGCAGGCCGGGGGCGTTATGGTCTCGTTCCAGGCAGCAGCCGGATACAGCCTAAAGACGACCGGTGGCGACCTTCTTTTCGACACCAACGTGGCCCTCAGTGCGGGCAGCATCTCGAATCTGAAGGTGGACGGATATTCTCCGAATTTCGGCTTCACCGTCGGAGCAACCCGCGCCGGCGTGACTTACAACTATGACATCACAAACCTGATGAAGGGCAATTTGCCAAAGGGATACGTCAGCGCGAACACGATCTCTTTCTTCATCTCGGGCGTTACCCTCAAGCAGCTTGAATTCGGCAACTTCGGCGTTCACTTCTGCGTGGGCGGCGGAACAAAGTGTGGCCCGTCGACTGGGTTTGCACATGGGCACGGTTCGACTGTTCCGGAGCCTGGAACGTTGTCTCTTCTCGGTACTGGACTCGTTGGGCTTGCCGGCGCGCTACGTCGCCGTTATTTTGCCTGATCTTTCATTAGATCTTTGATTTAGATCTCTGATGTGAGCTTTGATTTAGAACCGCTCGTCTCCAGATCCTCGGGCTCCGCACCCGAGGATCTTTTTTTTGTTTAACGACAACCGGCTCTTTAAAACAATCTTGCGGTGTTACATCTTCTCCGGCACCGAATAGGTTCTCTGGCGCCGATTTCAGAAGCGGCTCATCACGGTGATTTTTCGTCGAGAAAAGAACCGTCCTCTTACGATCGGGCGGACGGACATTACGAGCTCTTTTTGGGGAGTCAGACTCATACTTATAATGATCATTGGAGTGGACAGAAAGTGACGGCGGGAACGCGGTATCCCACCCTAACGTCGCAAGAGGCGCGACGTTAGAATTGATTGGATAAGAACGAAGGCTCATACGATCCGGTAGTCTTGGTTTGAGGACTAAGGCTTTTCGGAAAGGAAGGAGCCTTCGCT
>JAYVCW010000007.1:0-21186 GCA_043749775.1 Acidobacteriaceae bacterium
AGGTGCGGTGCGCTTCCGATGTCAAATTATTACATTTTTGCGGGCCGAATGTGCGAAGATCCGAGGATTCACAGCCCATGCCACGAAAACGTAAAAAGAAGATCTTTTCGGCAGGAAAGATCGTTCGCGAAATGGCCCGCGAACGGGTAGGCTCGCCAAAACCTTCGGCTCTCGTTCCCGGGAAGAAAGCAAAAGTCGAGAAGCACAAACCTACATTGGGTAAGCTGCTCAGCGACGAGTGATCCGGCAGAAATCTCGCGTGCCGGCAACTCAAATTAGGGGCAAGTCACGTTCACAGAAGCGGCGCCGGTGATGATGTTGCTTGATCCTCCGGTGCCTTCCGGCATAGTCGCAGTGACGTTCGTAGAACCGCAAGCTAAGCCAGTAGTGGTCACCAGGCCGGCCGCGATCGAAACTATATTGTCGTCGACCGTCCATGTCACCTGGTTGGTGATATCCCGCGTGACAGGGGGATGGATAAAGGTGCCGTAAGCACGGAACTGACCGCTCTGCCCGGGAATCGGCGCCCCAAAAGTAAATTGAGACGGAGCAACTTCAATGCTGACGAGCTTGCGGTCATGTCCGCAACTCGGGAGGAGTATCAGAGTTCCAAACCCAACAAGCCCGGCCAAGGCTGCTCCAACGAATCTTCGTTTCATATTTCCCTCGGACGCGTGACCCTCTAACCGCAAAAACTGTGGTCTTGATTCCATCGAATTCACGGCTGGTGAAGATTAGTGAAATTTTGCTCTAAAAACAAGAAACAGCATAGACCATTTCTGCCAGTTTAGATTTAAGGGCTTTGGACAATCGATAGCGGGATCGGGGTTTGCAGCCGACGGCGCAAGATCGTGTTTTTCTTCGCAATTTCCGCAATCGCATCGGCGTGAACCGTGTAAGAGCCGAAAGGCATCGTGTTGCCGAAGGGGATCTGAAGTTTTTTTGTGCCGGGGTTCAGGGGGAAATGCTGGTAGCCAATAGCGGTTGCGCGGCCATTCCCGGCGACGGCGACAATAATCACGGTCAAATCAAAACCTTCGGTTGAATTATTTGTAACCTCCAGCGATCCGTCAATGCGGTTGTCGTGAGCTTTCGGCGGCTCTTGCCAATCAATCACCAGTGAGGAGACCGATCCGATTTTGATTTCTTTGGTTACGACATTTTGCGGGCGATGCGAGTCTTCAACTTTCACCTTCAGCGTGAAGCTTCCAGTTTTTTCTGTGCGACCAAAGAACGTCCCATCAGGACCGAAAGAAATACCCTCGGGCAGGTCGCCCTTAGTGACCGTCCACGTATATGGGGGATAGCCTCCGGTGGCGTGAATAGTCCCGTGAAATTCGAGGCCTGACTCGATCGAGGGAAGCGGCTCATCAACAATCGCTAGCGGAGGAATTTGCGCGGCCAAAAAAGCGCTGGAATAAAGGCCGAAGCAAAGGCCATAGCAAAGGCCGTAGCGAAGTAGGACCGCAGCCAGGCGCATGCTTTGAGATGGACTCATTCGTCTGTTTGATTTTACGCTGGGCACGGCGTAAAAGAACTGCAAGATGCTATCTTGTTCGCCGCTGGCCTCCTTTACCTTACTGTGCCTTCTTTTCGCTAACGTCGCGCTATCCGGTCAGAGGCCTGAAGCGCAAACAATGCCCCCCGCGAAACAATCCCCTATTCCGCTCAAGCCCAATGCTTACGCCGAAGAAGCGGCCGTCATCGAGCGCATATTGAATCGGATTCGCTTCGAGAACGACGGGAAAGAAGTTAGCGAGACGGAAGCGGTGGTCAGGATTCAAAGTCAGGCGGGAGTCGAGCAATTTGGCCAGCTCGTCTTTGGCTACTCGCCATCATCCGAAAATTTGGAGATTGAATACGTTCGCGTGCGCAAGCCCGACGGACAGGTTGTGGTTACGCCAGCATCTAGCGCGCAGGATTTCGCTCCAGGTGTGCTTCGCGAAGCTCCGATGTACACCGACTACCGGCAGCGGCATATTTCCGTGGCCGCGTTACAAGCGGGAGATGTGCTTGAGTACCGCACTGTAACCAAGGTGGAAACTCCACTGGCTGCGGGAAATTTTTGGTACGAATACACGTTTCCCCGCGGTGTTGTAATGGAAGACGATCGGCTGGAAGTTAACGTCCCGAAGAACCGCGAGCTCAAGCTGAAATCTCCCTCGAGAAAGCCTGAGATTCAGGATAGCGGCGACCGGCGAATTTATATCTGGGCTGCGAAAAATCTAAAGCCGGGCGATGACCAGACCAACCAAGAAGGAGACCATCCCCACCCCGATGTCCAGCTAACCACTTTTACCGACTGGAAGCAGATCGCGCAATGGTATGCGAAGCTGCAAAGCGAGCGGATGACTGTAAGCGCCGACTTGCAAAAACGCGCCGACGAAATCACCAGGGGCGCTGCAACTCCGGAGGAGAAGACGCGGCGGCTCTACGATTTTGTCGCTCGAAATATTCGATACGTGAGTATCTCGCTTGGAGTGGGCCGCTACCAGCCGCATCTGCCGATCGAAGTTCTGCAAAACAGCTATGGAGATTGCAAAGACAAGCACACGCTGTTTGCGGTGATGATGAAGGCGGAAGGGATCAATAGTTATCCGGTGCTGATCGATAGCTCCCGTAAGCTGGACCCCGATGTTCCGTCGCCTGCGCAGTTCGATCACGTGATCACCGCGGTACGAATTGGAGACAAGTTGACATGGCTCGACACAACTCCCGAAGTCGCGCCCTTTGGCATGATTCTTTATCAGCTCCGAAACAAAGAAGCCGTGCTCGCCTCGGATGATAGTGAAGGAGGGTTGCAACGCACGCCGTCCGATTCTCCGGTTGCTGATTTTCTACGCTTCAGTCTCGACGGAAGCTTTAGCGATAGCGGAGCACTCGATGCTTCCGTCGAGCTGAGCGCTCAGGGTGACCGGGATTGGCCGTTGCGCAGGACATTCCGGCAAATGTCGGCGGCACAGTGGAAGCCTTACGTGAAATCACTCTCTGAAAGCTGGGGGCTGGCGGGCGATGTTGAGGACGTTTCTCTCGACTCGGTCGAAGATACCAGCAAGCCGTTTCATCTCAAATACCGGTTGTACCGCGAGCATTATTTCCAGGTTCCATCCGCGGAAGTGAACTTTATGCCGATGCCTCCGATGGGCGTGACGCCGGCGCGCGAATCTGAACACGGCTCTCCAGAGCGTGCCGCGACCCTCGATATCGGCCCCGCAGGCGAAATCGACTATCGCGTAAAGCTGCACTTCCCTGCCAACTACACGGTGCGCGCACGAAGCGGCGTGAAAATGTCTCGCGATTACGGCGACTATTTTTCTTCCTATTCGGTCGGCAAAGGACTTATCGAAGGCGAGCGCAAGCTCGTTATCAGGAGCAACGAAATCCCGGCAGCCCGTCGTGCAGATTACGATTCGTTCCGAAATGCCGCCGAGAGCGGGCAAGATCAGTCGCTCGCCTGCACGATCGCCGCGCCAACAGTCCATGCCGCCGAGGCCGCAGCCGGGACGTTCGAAGGCACGTCGACTGAGTCGCAGCAGGCTGGGGTAAAGGCGCTACACGAGAAGAATTATCTGGCAGCGATTGATTTACTGAAGCGTGCCAACGAACTAGACCCTAATCTGAAGGATGGAATGTACGATCTCGGCTTGGCCTATGCCGGTGCTGCCGATCACCCGAAAGCTATCGCCGCTTTCCGCCAGCAACTCAAGACAGATCCAAATCACAAACTCGCGAATGGCAATCTCGCTTTTGAATTGCAGCAAACCGGAAACAATGTCGAGGCCGTGGCGGCATATCAACTGCAGCTACGGGCTTCTCCGTACGACCGACTCGCCCACCGCGATTTCGGGCTCCTCCTGGCGCAGTTGCGGCGCGATTCTGAAGCTCGCACGGAGCTCGAGACTGTAGTTGCAACTCCGCCCGGGGACCCGGAGGCGAGGCTAGCCTTAGCACAGGTGTATGCGCGACTGGGCGAAGCTGCAAAAGCGCAACCGCTGATGCAGGAACTTACCGGGAACCCGAACATGAATGCTTCGCAGGATATCTTCCAGTCGGGGTTGCAAGATGATGTGAGTCCCGCACAATCCGAAAGTGACGCGCAGCAGGTGCTCTACGACATTGGAGCGCAGTTCGATGCTGGAGAATTTGATCGCATCGGAATGGCTGCATTTTCTGCCATGCGATTGACGGCGCTCTCGTGGGCACGAATTGGTTGGGCCCGATTTCGGCGCAACGAAAATCTTCAGGCAATGCAATTTCTGAATGCGGCATGGCTCCTGAGCAACTCAAGCGCGGTGGCCGATCGCCTGGGCCAGGTCTATGAGAAGCAAGGCCAGACGGCGAAGGCCGAACATATGTATGCTCTCGCTTTGATTACGGCCGGAGGGCCCGACCGAGAACAGCTCTCGCGTCACCGACTTAACAACCTCTCGACTGATTCCGGAAAGATCGATCGCGAAATTGCAACTGCGCGAGAAGATTTGAAGAGTTCTCGCGTTCTGAAGGTTGATGGAGTGAAGCCGAAGAGCGGGAGCGCGCACTTCAACCTGGTGTTTGACAGCTCGCCCCGCCCGGAGCTTGTTGAGTTTTTTGGTGGCGACGAGAGTCTTCGGTCGGCGAGCTCACAACTGCGACAGATGGATTTCCCGACGAAATTTCCGGACGTATCGTCTGTAAAAATTATTCGCCAGGGTCTGCTGCAATGCTCGAGCTCTGGGTGCAACATTGAACTCTTGCCGCTCGAACAATAAGTTTTAAACAGCAGCTTTGAAAAATGAGAGGAGAGTGTATCCGCAATGGTTGATCTCAAACAAACGGTTTGCTCCAGCTTGACCGCTCGCTACGAAACCCTGGCGGGAGTGTTGCGCGAACTTGCCAACCCACTGAGCGACGAGCAATTTTGGACAAAACCGTTCCCGTTTGGCAATAGTTTCGGCCATCTCGTTCTCCATCTCACGGGAAATTTGAACTACTACATCGGCGCGCAGATTGCGGGCACGGGGTATGTTCGAGATCGGCCCGTGGAATTTTCTGATGCATCGAAGGCGCCGAAGACCGTCGTGATGAAGAACTTCGATCAGGCGCTCGCGATGGTCGTGAAGACGATCAACAGCCAGTCTGAAGAGGATTGGTCGAAAGCTTATCAAGGCAATGGTTCCGACGCCAAAACTCGCTTCGAGATGCTCCTGGTGTGCGTTTCGCACCTCGACCATCACATTGGGCAAGCGAAGTATCTGCGCTTTGCAGTCCAGCAATAACGCGCCGTAAAATCATTGAGCATTTGCGGCTACAATCATTTCGTGGTTTTCGTCCTCGACAATTACGACTCGTTCACTTACAACCTCGTGCAATATCTGGGCGAGATGGGTAGGGAGGTTGAGATTCGCCGCAACGACGAAGTGACGGTCGCCGACATTGAAGACATGCGGCCAGAACGCATTCTTGTTTCGCCGGGGCCGTGCACTCCTCAGGAAGCGGGCATCAGCGTGGAATTGATTCGTCATTTTGCCGGCAAGGTTCCGATACTAGGGGTATGTCTCGGCCATCAGGCTATTGGCGCGGCTTTTGGCGGGGAGGTCATCCGCGCCAGGAATTTGATGCACGGCAAGACGAGTCAGGTTGAGCACGACAACAAGACGATATTCCGAAAGCTCAGTTCTCCAATGACGGCCACGCGCTACCATTCGTTGATTGTTTCCGAAAAAAATCTGCCTGCCGACCTAGAGGTGAGCGCGTGGACATTAGACAAAGACGGCACGCGCGTCATCATGGGATTGCGGCACAAGAAATTCCCTGTCGAGGGCGTGCAATTTCATCCTGAGAGCGTGTTGACGGACGAGGGGAAAAAGCTGATAGCGAACTTCATTCGAATGTAACTTTCCTGGGGGCTAGTGTTGCCTGGCCCTCTCCACCGCCCGCAGCACGCCCCGCGCTTTATTTTCTGTCTCTTCAAATTCACGTTGCGGATCTGAATCTGCAACGATGCCGGCGCCCGCTTGCAGGTAAGCTTTTTTTCCCTTCATCAATAAAGTTCGGATGGCAATGCAGGAGTCGAGATTGCCCGCGAAATCGGCGTAAAGAACCGATCCGCCGTAAACGCCGCGACGGGTGGATTCAAGTTCTTCGATAATTTGCATGGCCCGAACCTTCGGAGCACCGCTAAGCGTTCCGGCGGGAAAGCAGGCGGCAAAAGCATCCATGGCATTGAGTTCCGGGCGCAGGCGGCCCTCGAGAGCGGAAACCAGATGCATCACATGCGAGTAACGTTCGACGAACATCAAGTTACGAACCTTCACCGAACCATACACACTGACGCGACCGAGATCGTTGCGTCCTAGATCGACGAGCATGACGTGCTCGGCTCGTTCCTTTTCGTCCGAAACCATTTTCTTTTCGAGGGCCGCGTCTTCAGTCTCATCGCGGCCTCGAGGATGGGTTCCGGCGATCGGGCGATATTCCAATTTCTGCCCTCCGTTCGAGGCGCGCACCAGCATCTCCGGTGACGAACCTAGAACGTGCATGCTCTCCGCGCTCGGTTTGCGGCTTTTTGAGTTCGATTTCATTCCTACGCCGAATCGCAAAAAATACATATAAGGCGAAGGATTCACCGTTCTTAGCGCACGATACAAGTCGAGAGGAGCGACGCCGGGTTCGAAATCCCACCGCTGCGATAAGACAACCTGAAAGATGTCTCCGGCGGCGATATATTCTTTGGCGCGATTCACATTGTCGAGAAATTTGCGCTTCGGAGTGCGCGCTAAGACTCTCAACTTCGATTGTCGTTTTCTGTTGGCGAGCGAATTTCTCCAATGCGCCGACTTCCACCCAGCAGCAAGTTTTTTCTCGATGCGCGAAATATCTCCGACGGCGCGGTCGTAAGCCGCCCTGGTGGACTCACGCGAAACGTCAGCCGACGCCACAATGTCGATCTGATGGCGAAGGTGATCGAAAGCAAGAACGCGATCGAAGAACATGAGCACGCAATCCGGGACGTCAAGATCGTCCTTGGCGTGTTCCCCGATTTTTTCCAGCCTTCGAACGATATCGTAAGCGCAGTATCCGACCGCTCCCGCAGTAAACGGAGGCAAGCCTTCAATCACCGCGGGACGGTGCTGCTGCAAAAGTTCCTGGATCACCTGAAAGATATTTCCCGAACGTCGCTCAACTTTGCCGCCGCGCGTGATTGTGATCGCGTCGTCGCGCGACTCCAATCGCAAAAAAGGACGCACGCCGAGAAAAGTGTAACGGCCAATTTTTTCTCCGCCCTCAACCGACTCCAGAAGGAATGCCTCCGGCTCTCCATCAGCTACGGCGAGGAATGCGGACACTGGTGTCAACAAGTCGGCGGAAATCGACTTGACGACCGGGACCAGGGTTGCGTTCTTCGCCAGCCGAGCGAATTCTTTGTAGTCAGGTCGAATCATTCTTGAAAAGTTGCGCGAGAGCCAAAATCCAAGCACACGGCAGGTCGTTATAAGTTAACACCTTGCCATCCCTCCCACGCTTGCCTTGGTTCCAGGGCACCCATATACTTTGCGAGGCTTCTTCTTGAATTTAGGGTAGTTATCGTTATCGTCATATTGCACCACGTTGTGCGGAGACTCCATGAAAACCATAGATCTTGAGCAGGAAACTAATCCTTGGAAGGCGCAGGCCGCCCGCTTCGATTTGGCGGCGAAAAAGCTGAATTTGGACGAGGGCTTATGGAACATTCTTCAGACCCCGAGCCGCGAAATTATCGTCCACATTCCGGTGATGATGGATGATGGCCACCTCGAAGTATTTACCGGGTTTCGCGTGCAGCATTCCATCGCGCGCGGCCCCGCGAAGGGCGGCCTAAGGTATGCGCCCGACGTAAATCTCGACGAAATTCGTGCTCTCGCCAGTTGGATGACCTGGAAATGCGCGGTCGTAAATATCCCTTTTGGCGGCGCGAAAGGCGGAATTATCTGCGACCCGCACAAGATGTCGCAGGGCGAACTTGAACGCATGACTCGCCGCTATACCGCCGAACTCTTCGATTTTATTGGACCTGAAAAAGATGTTCCCGCACCGGACGTAAACACCAACGAGCAGACTATGGCCTGGATCATGGACACGTATTCCATGCATGCCCGCCAGACGGTCACGGCTGTGGTCACGGGCAAACCGATCAATATTGGCGGCTCTCGCGGACGACGCGAGGCGACGGGCCGCGGTGTTTTGATGGTCTGCGATCAAGCGATTAAGAAGCTGGGCCTCGAAAGAAACACCACCCGCGTAATTATTCAGGGCTTCGGCAATGTGGGCTCGAATGCCGCACGCCTTATGGCGAAAGCTGGATATCAGGTGATTGGGATCGTCGAAGTTGGAGGAGGGTTATACAACCCTAAGGGCATCAATCTTGAGGCGCTCTGGGAATATCGCGAGCGCCAGGGAACCATTCACGGCTTTCCGGAAGCCGACAAGCACGATCCAGCGGACCTGCTGCTTCGAGATTGCGACATCCTGATTCCGGCCGCGACTGAGAATCAGATTACCAGCCAAAATGCCGATCGCGTGAAGTGCAAGATTCTAGCCGAGGGAGCCAACGGGCCGACCACAGCGGCTGCCGACGATATTCTTGCCGAAAAAGGAGTTTTCGTTATTCCGGATATCCTGGCTAACGCAGGCGGAGTTACCACTTCTTACTTTGAGTGGGTGCAGGATCGTCAAGGCTACTTCTGGAAAGAAGCGGTCGTCAACGAGCACCTGGGCGATATCATGGTCACCGCCTTCGACGATGTAGTGCGCTATGCCGAGACGCATGCGGTAAACAACCGCATCGCGGCTTACATGCTGGCCATTGACCGCGTCGCTTACACCATTCGGCAGCGCGGGATCTACGCATAAATAGAGCGTAATCGGGCGGAGGCGGAATCATTCCAAGATTTTCGCCTCAACCTGATTGACCGTGGGACCGTCAGGGTGTATCCATTCAAATGAAACAAAAACAGCTGATTGGGGTTTATCAGGCCCGTTGGTTAAGTTGAGTCTTAGAGCCTCTCACAAACTTACGAGGACAAATGAATCGTCTCCAAAGCAAGATTACTCTGTGGATGTTCGCTCTCTCCCTCACTCTCGCGGTCTTCAGCGCGCCTGCATTCACGCAGTCGACCTCCACCGCCGGCACCGACACAACGACCGATTCCAGCGACACCAAGAAGTCGAAGAAAAAAGCCAAGAAAGAAAAGGCGGCGGCTGACAAAAAAGCGGCTGACGCGAATAAAGACGCTTCCGCAGCCGACAAGAAAGCGGCTACCGCCAACAAACAGGCGGCGGATGCCGACAAGAACGCGGCAGCCGCGGAAAAATCTACCAGCTCCGACGCTAGCAGCACGAAGAGATCTCACAAGAGCAAGAAAGATGCGGCTGCCGCTTCTTCAGACAGCTCGGCTTCCGCCTCCGACAAAACGGCCACAACCGACACCGCTGCGACCACCAAGAAATCTCGCAAGAGCAAGAAAGATGCAGCTGCCACTTCTTCAGACAGCGCGGCTTCGTCGACTTCTTCCGCTCCAGCGGCAAAATCCTCAGCGAGCACGTCAAGTGCTCCCGCTGATACATCAGCCGCTTCAGCTTCGTCGAACAAGTCAACGTCGAAGCCGGCGCCATCAAAGTCGACCTCGGCCAGTTCAAAAACAGGTGGCCCCGCTGCCTCCAGTTCGGAAATCGCCTCCGCGCAGTCGAGCGGCAAAGTTTGGGTCAACACAGAGACCGGCGTCTATCACAAGAGCGGCCGCTGGTACGGCAAGACTAAACAAGGCAAATTCATGACGGAGTCCGAAGCTCAGGCCGCCGGATTCAAAGTAGCGAAGAAGGAATAGCTGGTTTTTAAAAATAACAAATGGAGATAAGCCATGAATAAGAAGTTTTTAAGCAGACTTCTCGTCTCAATATTCGTGCTCTGCCTGATCAGCGGCTTGGGCGTGGCGCAGAGTACGAAGACGACAACGAAAACAACAACCGCCACCGCGTCGGACTCCGATCTTCTGGACATCAACTCGGCCACAAAAGATCAGCTGGACGCATTGCCCGGCATCGGAGCAGCCTATTCGCAGAAAATTATCGATGGGCGTCCGTACGCGAAGAAAACTGACCTGCTGAACAAGAAGATCGTTCCCGCGGCAACCTACAAAAAAATTAAAGACAAGATCATCGCGAAACAGAAATAGCGTTTCTCATGCGATGCGCCGCGCAGGCTGGCGGCGCATCGGCCGAAACTCCACTTCCTGCTATCGTGTCGTTGCCTTGGCCTGAGTTGTAGAGGATAATCACAGCAACCGCTGTCGCGGCCCCGGCTTACAACCGCGTGAATCTTCCCAACTCCATAACGCTTACCCGCATCGCTGCAATTCCGTTGCTTATTTGGATTCTTTGCACGCCCCGTTTCGCCGGCGAACACAGGGGGGAACGCGAGATTTTGGCATCTGCCGTCTTCATCCTGGCTTCAATCACCGACGGCATAGACGGCTATCTGGCTCGAAAGCGCGGGCAGATCACGACCATGGGCATCCTGCTCGATCCTTTGGCCGACAAGTTGTTGATCGCGGCAGCCTTCGTCACGCTGGTGCAATTTAATCCGGCCCTGGTTCCCGCCTGGATCGCGGTCGTCATCATTGGCCGCGAATTTCTCGTAAGCGGACTGCGATCCATCGCGGCGTCTGAAGGCTTCACCATCCAGGCGAGCGATCTCGGCAAGTTCAAGATGCTGGTTCAGATCATCTCCGTCGTAGCCGTGATTCTTGCGCGGAAGTGGCACGAGTGGCCGCTTGGGCCTATCTATATCTTTCCTGTCTACTGGATTGCGCTGCTCGCCATCTGGTTCATGGTTCTGCTCTCGCTTGTCTCGGCGCTCGACTACTTCGTCGCCTTCTGGGCGAGGATCGACCGCAAGTCGGAAAAACGACGGAAGCGATCCTTCGTGCTGGCCAGGCGGAGAAAAAGCAATGTCCAGGCTGTTTGAAAAGCTTAACGAAAAACTTGCGCCGTCCCCGGCAGCGTCTGCTTCGTCCGATTTTTCTGTAAGTTGTTACTTGCCAGAACAGCGCCGGCTGTTGCTCGCGCTAGCCCATCAAGCCATCCTTTCAAAGCTGGAGCTTATGCCTCCGCCAGAAAAACCACGCGAAGAAAAATGGTTGGAAGAGGCTCGCGGCGTTTTCTCGACGCTTTATCTTCGCGGTCATCTGCGAGGATGCATTGGCTATGCCTTGCCGGTGGCCCCTCTATTTCGGGCGGTGTCAGAGACAGCATTAGCGGCTGCTTTCAACGACCCCCGCTTTGCGCCGGTAGATAACGACGAGGCTCGAGAACTTGAAGTTTCACTCAGTGTTCTATCTCCGCTTCGGCCGATTCGGGCGGAAGAAGTCGTAGTCGGGCTTCACGGCTTGCTAATTTCGGATGGATCGCGGCGTGGGCTCTTGCTGCCGCAGGTTCCGGTAGAAAATGGCTGGGATCGGCGGACATTTCTCGAACAGACTTGCCGCAAGGCCAACTTGCCTCAGGATGCGTGGCGTCACGTCGCCATCGAATCATTCACCGCCGAAGTTTTCGGCGATTCTAATCTGAATGCGCGTTGACCTTCCTCCCCTGCCGATTCAATTACTTCAGTTTAGAGTTTCAATTTAAGTCTGCTGGCCCTTTAGCGATGCGATTATAAGCTAGGCGAACACGTTGGCAGTTCACGCCGCGCTGGGGAGTAGTTATGGAATTGATGGTTATTGTTGTAGTCACGCTCATTGCGAGCGCGATGATACCTGGCAGTCCGGCGATCCGTTTCTTTCGCTGAAGTTGCGCTTCACCACACGCCGCTCTTGCTCGTCGAAAAGCGGGGCCCTGCGCCGCACGATCTTCTTATCGGCTACATCGGTTCAGGATGCCAGACCACTTCACGCCATATTTTAGACAAGCAAAAAGGGGAAGATTTCTCCTCCCCTTTTTGCTTCGATCTATTTGTTTCTTACTGCTGCTGCTCGTCGAGTTCGACAGTGTCGCCGGCGTATACGTCTTCCAGAGCGAACACAACCATCGCCGACGATGAAGTTGGAGTTACGTTGAGTACGACGACCTCGCCAACCGCGCGTCGTGGCAGATCGCTAACGTGAATATCAGGTCCGCTTGTGCGGGTAAATCGTTTCGCCTCAAAACTTGGCGGATGCAATTGGGTATCTTCCGAAGTTGAAGCCTTGAAGGAGAGCGAATCTACCGGATTGTTCAGGGTCGCGGTGTAGGAGCGTACCACCTTGAAATAGTCGCCTACCTTCACTCCCTGATTTGAGCCCATGTTCATGTAAAGCTTCATTCCGGTGGCCATGAATCCGCTGAAGTCTTTGCCCAGCAGAACACGCCCGCTCAGCTTTCCGTTCGCTGGGGCAAAGCGATCAAAATGAGTTGGAGAGCGGAACGCGACCGGCGATCGCTCCACGAACGGCACGGCGATGTCGCCCGGGTTGATAGGGTCGCAGCTGAATTCCACCTGTGCAACTGCGCTACGGCTACGAATGTCGAGGACGCGAACGCGGCCGATTTCTTCGTAGGGCTGGCCTGAGGCTGCCAATAGTTTTCGCTGACCTTGGTAAAGCTCATACTCGTTCACGTCCTTAACGTCGCGGACGATGGAGTAGAGTTGACCGGGCTGATAGTTTTTGCCGTTCAAATAGATCAGTTCGCCGATTTCGAACTTTGTAGAGTTCGGGGTGTTCAACCCCCCATTGACGTAGTTTATTTTGGGAATGCGCTCTTTGGTAAGAAATCCAGCGCAATAAATGTCTGCCGCGGTCGGCGTCTGGAAACGTACAAAGGGCACGTTCACGGAAGTATTAATGATCCCCGATGCGTCCGGAGTGGCCACCATTGTCGACTGCTGAGCCCATCCGATCGTTGCCATCAATATAACTAACAGTCCTGTTTTCTTCATCTTACCTCCGCCTTTTCCCTTCCCCGGGTCGTCCCTAGGCTATCTCTCTAGGAGGAAAAGGGTTACAACCGAAAAGTAGCAAGCGCGTAACACCGGGTCAAGGTTACGAGGGTGTCAAGCCTGTTAGCCGTAGACGGCTATTACGGGCGCAGTTGCCACTCGTTTACAGTCGTATTCCTTGTTTCTTGCATCGTTTCTTGCATCTGCGCGGACTCCCCTGTAATATCGCGCCGTCGTTGAAAACAAATGGCCCTGTCTTCGCCGTCCACTGTCGCTCCGTTCCTGCTCTCCACGAGGCTGCCCAAGGTCTGTCTGGCGTTGAGCGGGGATACCATCGACGACATGCTGGCAGCGGCCGAATCGCTGGCCCAGGAAAACCCCTTCCTGGAGTTTCGGCTGGATTATCTGAAACAGCCCCTAGCCGCGCTTAACAAAATCAAGGCTTTTCTCGAGACCCACCATTACGTGACCGCGATTGGGACCTGCCGCCGACGCGAAAATGGCGGAAAGTTCAAAGGCTCGATGGCATCACAACTCGAAGTCTTGACGAAGGCCATCGCAGCCGGTTGTCAAATTGTTGATCTGGAAATTCAAAGTGCTTCGAAATCTAAGGTCGACGCAGTGGCGCGCCTTCGAAGCCGCGGCCGGCTGTTGATTTCGTCGCATGACTTCAAGGCCACGCGCAAACTTGAAGACACTCTTGCAAGCATGCTGGAGATTCCCGCCGACTTTTACAAGGTAGTCACAACCGCAACCACTCTCTCCGACAACGTCACGATGATGAAGTTTCTGCAGGCGAACAGCGACAAGTATTCGCTGGTGGGCCTGTGCATGGGCGAGCAAGGGATCATCAGCCGAGTGCTCAGCGTGCGTTCTGGGAGCGTCTTCACCTTCGGGGCGGTGAGCCTGGTGCAGCAGACTGCGCCAGGCCAGATTAGCGCACGAGACCTACGCTCCATCTACCGGATTGAGCAGGTTGACCCAGCCACCCGCGTCTACGGTGTTGCTGGCGATCCAGTCGAGCATTCGCTTTCGCCGGTGATTATGAACACTGCCATGCGGCGCGAGAGCGTCAACGCGGTTTACCTTCCACTCCACGCCAGGACCCTTAAAGATCTACTCCACTGCATCCGCGAAATTCCGTTGCACGGTCTCAGCGTTACCATGCCCTATAAACAGGCGATTCTCGAGCACCTTGACAACACCGACGCCCACACAGCAAAGACGGGGGCCTGCAATACGGTCGTCCGTGGCCAGGATGGCAAGCTATACGGCTTTAATACCGATGTCTCGGGCGTGGTTCGGCCACTAGAGCAGCGCCTCGCCATCGAGAAGGCCAAAATTCTGGTGCTAGGTGCCGGAGGTGCCGCACGTGCTGCGGTTTTCGGGCTTAAGGAGCGCGGTGCGGAGGTCTGGATTCTCAACCGGACTGCCGCGTCGGGCCAGAAGCTGGCCCGGCAAGCGAAAGCTCACAGCATCAAGCGTGCGGACCTGAAGAAAACGGCATTTGACGTCATTGTCAACGCAACTCCAGTCGGAATGGGAAACACAAAAGACTGCCCGCTTAAGGACGACGAGATTCAAGCCAAAGTCGTATTCGACATGGTCTACGATCCAGTCGAAACCCATCTCATCCGGGTTGCCCGCAGCAAGGGGTTGACGGTCATTCCAGGCGTCGAAATGTTCGTGCAACAAGCGGCCCGCCAGTTCGAAATTTGGACGGGCAAACCCGCTCCAACCGGCGACATGCTACGCGCCGTCACTCTTGCTTTGCAAGAACGTGCGAGTCGTTAACTCGAATCCTTCGCCTTTAATCTCTTATTTTTTAACCAAACCTGCAGCCTTTCGTCGCCAAGCGATGCCACAGGGTATCGGAATCGTTACTCCGTTGAATACTGTAGCAATTTGAGACGCCCAGCGATGCACCGACAACAAGAATGGTTGCAAATCGGGAGAACCAGAAGTACTATGTCTTTGGACGCACTTTCGCGTTCGCCCATTAAAAAACAAAACTTCCAGGTAGAACACGCAGCCCTTGCTTGACCAGAAAATCTAAGGGGAGCCCCAACCCCGGTGCAATTCGGAGAGAATGCATGTCGTGGTACGCGTACTGCCTTACCGAACATCAGACCTTACATAACGGTGTTCGCGCCCGCCGACCCTTCCTTCTTGATGGTATTCATGGTGTCAATTCAGCCCCAGTAATGAGTTATCCGAGCGGAGAATTCGCGGTGGTCGTCAGCGAATTTGACCGCGCGACCGCAAAACTCGATGAAAAATCTGTTTTAGAGCACGCCAGGGTGGTCAGCCAGAGCTTCCGAACTGCAACCGTTCTACCCTTTCGCTTCGGCACGATTTTCGATACCGAGGACGCCATCCGCCAGTCCGTTCGATCCAATCGCAGGACGTTCTGCGAGAGTGTGGCGCGATTGCGAGGCAAATCCGAGATGCGCATCAAGTTGACGGTGCGTGACGGCTCGCTGCGCGGCCCCCTGGAAGAGATTGTGCTGCCGGATACGGTAGGTAGCGACTACCTCTGCAAGTTGCGGGAGAAGGCTTCGCGGGAGCGGGAGCGCCAGACCAAGGCCCGGGCACTTTCGGTTCAGGTTCACAAGCTTTTTAATCCGCTGGAAGAAGAAATAAGCTGCAAGAGGGTCGACTCGGATGGGATGCTGCTCGATATCGCCCACCTGATTGACACGAAATCGATCGAGAAGTATCAGAACCGATACAGCACAGCTGCCAAGCAGCTCAAGAACTGTCAAATGGTAGTGACAGGTCCTTGGCCGCCTTACCATTTCTTACCCGGCAAGGTTCGAACCGTGGCTGGCGACAGCTAGCCAGCAGCATTTGTTCGCTGCCTAATCTACGACCCTATCAACGATCTGAAACTTCCTGAGTGCAGGTTTCTTCACCTTCGCTGGGAAATGCCAGATCCGTATAACAAACACAAAACTGCTAAGTTCTCCTCCAACATTCACTTACGGACTGTAGCTACGGTCCCGCGTGGGTTTACTCATTTGGTTCGGGAAATGCTTACTAAGTAGGCATTGAAGAGGTCGTACTTGATGGAACAACCTCACTCTCGACTCCACTTTGTCCGTTTTGGTTTTTAAAAGCGGCGTCCAAACTCGTTTCCTCTGATTCCCGCCAACTAGCCTCTTTCAAAAGGGCGGCCTCGCAAGAGGCCGCTTTTTTTGTTTGCCACTAATCCTGTTAGACTCGCGTCCAATGACTCGTAAAAAGTCCGCTCTTGTGCCGATCCTATTCGCGGTTATCTTCTTCGCGGCTGCCACAGTTATTCCGGCTTCATGCCAAAAAAAGACCAGTATGCCCCCGCCCAGGGTCGCTACCGACGACCTTTTGCTATCCACCATGCAAAAGGAACTTCATCGGGGGCAGGCCGAGCTTGCCAAACAGGACCCTGCTCCTTATTTCGCCAGTTACAACGTTACCGACGGTGATTCGCTGGTCATTCTCAGCGCACAAGGCGCGATCCTGAACTCGACCAGAACTCGCACCCGCAGTGCGGACGTGAGCATGCGAATTGGCGCTCCGGCGCTCGACAACACGCATGACCAGGAGCGGGCTTCTGGGATAACCAGCGGACAGCTTCCACTGCGCGATGATCCCGATGCGATAGCCAGAGTTTTGTGGCGCCTGACTTATGACGAATATCGGAAGGCTCGGCAATCCTTCGCCACGGTGAAAACTAAGAGCGCGGTTCGGGCGAAAGATGAAGATGATTCTCCCGACTTTTCAACCGAGAAGCCAGCAACTTACCGCGAGCAGGCACCATTGCCTGTTTTTCCCGAACAGAAGACCTGGGAAGACTTAGCCCGGCGTTATTCGGGCGCCTTCCGCAAGTACCCGCAGGTCGAAGAGTCGGTCGTTTTTCTGCTGGCGTCAGACAGTCACAGTTATCTGGTTTCAACCGAGGGCGCAAAGATTGTCACCGCCGATGCCATCTTCCGAATCATGATCCAGGCGGAGACGCGCGCCGACGACGGTATGCAGTTAATGCGGGTCGAAACTTATCAGTTTACCGATCCGGCGAAGTTCCCGTCTGAGGCTGAGATCGCGAAGAACGTCGACAAGATGGCGAAGGATCTTAGCGCCTTGAAGGCCGCGCCGCTGGCCGAACCTTACAGCGGCCCGGCACTCTTGTCAGGCAGAGCATCGGCCGTGTTCTTCCACGAAGTTCTCGGACATCGAGTCGAAGGGCAGCGCCAGCGCGGGCGTGAGGAAGGCCAGACCTTCACTAAGAAATTAAACGAAAAAATACTGCCGGAATTCCTGAGTGTGACCGACGATCCGACTTTGCATGTTCTCGGCAGCACAGAACTGTCGGGCTTTTATCGCTACGACGATGAGGGGACCGCCAGCGAGCGCGTGGAGGTTGTGAAAGATGGCATCTTGAAGAATTTTTTGATGGGACGAATGCCGGTAAAGAATTTCAGCAATTCGAACGGCCATGGTCGAGCGCAAAGTGGATTGATGCCGGTGGGACGCCAGGGCAACTTGATCGTGACTTCTTCAAAAACTATTCCTGACGTTCAACTGCGAACTCGTTTTATCGAAGAAATGAAGAAACGAGGCAAGCCCTACGGTCTCTACTTCGAAGACATTCAGGGCGGTTTCACATTAACCTCGCGCGATTTGCCGCAGGCATTTCAGGTGCTGCCTGTAATGGTGTGGCGCGTCTATGCGGATGGACGTCCGGACGAACTCGTGCGCGGCGTCGATATCGTCGGAACTCCGCTCACCGTCCTAACGCAGATTGCCGCCACGGGCGACACAACCAGCGTATTCAACGGCATCTGCGGAGCAGAATCAGGGAGCGTACCAGTATCCGCCGCTTCACCCGCAATGTTGTTCTCGGAAATGGAAGTACAGAAGAGAAAATACGGCGATACCAGGCCGCCGATTTTGCCTCCCCCGCCCGGAGCAAACGGCGGGAAGGGAGGCTCAAATTGAAGATGCAGTCTGCTTTGATGGAGAAAATACTTCTGGCGGTCTTGATTGCACTCTCGGCTTCGGCGTCCGCGGCGAATTCCCCCAATGACGCCGTGTTGCAGGCCCTCCGTGAAGAGATGGACCGCTCCAAGGCACAACTGAAGCTTGAGAACGTCGCAGCTCCGTACTACATCGAGTACCGGGTCACCGAGATCGAACAATTCGAAGCCAGCGCCGTCTTCGGCGCACTGCGCACCCAGCAGCAGGTTCACGCTCGATTGCTGAGAGTTTCCGTTCGCGTCGGGGATTACAAACAAGACAGCTTCTTCGGCCAGGGCGAAGGAGCGATCGATCTCGTCCCTTCCGATAACGACGTCTACGCCATCCGCCATCGCATTTGGCTGGCTACGGACCGCGCCTACAAGGCCGCGACTGAAGCGCTTTCTGCCAAGCAGGCCGCTTTGAAGCAATTAAAGGTCGATGAGCCGATCGATGATTTTGCGAAGGCAACACCGGCCGAGGCCATTGAGCCTCTAGCCAAGCTTGCTACCACCGACTTCACGCCGTGGACCAAGTTGCTGGAGGATTCGTCAGCTCTATACCGCAGTGATAAAGAGCTGGAGAATGTTGAATCGGCAGTCCGCTTTGGGGTTGAGAATCGCTACTTCATCAACTCAGAAGGGACCGTCTCGCGTTCCGGCGCTGGACACTACGTAATTTCCATCTCAGGTTCGACGCAAGCGGCGGACGGAATGTTGCTGCACCGCTCGCACGCGGATCAGGGTCATGATCCGAAAGAGCTGCCAAGCCGCGACGAATTTCTGAAGACGACCGCGAAGATACTTGAAACCCTCAAGTCCCTCCGTGGCGCTCCGGTAGTGGACGAAGAATATCGCGGTCCAGTCTTGTTTTCGAACGATGCAGCCGCAACTGTGGTCAGCGATCTGGTCGAGCCGAACGTTTTGGGTCACAAGCCGCGCCTGGGAGAAAACGCCCGTACGACAGGGGCGTGGGCCAGTAGCTACAAGTCACGCGTGTTGCCAGATTTCGTCAACGTATACGACGACCCGACCATCGCTGAGATTTCAGGCCATGCGTTGTTTGGAAAATATTCTCTCGACGACGAAGGTGTGAAAGGCCAGCGCATTTCGGTAATCGAAAAGGGGCAACTTGTCGCCTATCTCATTGGACGGCAGCCGATCCGCGACTTTGCTACGTCCAATGGGCATGGGCGCGCCGCCGCCGGCGCCGCCGCTTCGCCTCACTCCGGCAATCTCATTCTGCAATCCACTTCTCCACAGCCTGACGCGGATCTCAAGAAGAAGCTGATCGAACAGTGCCAGAAGCGTGATCTACCTTACGGACTTTATGTGGAGACTATGGGGCCGCGGCTGGAGCCACGACTTCTTTATCGCATCTACACCAAAGATGGTCATGAGGAACTGGTGCGAGGCGGAGTCTTTGGCGATCTCGATGTTCGCGCTTTGCGCAGTGAATTAAGTGCCGCCGGAACTGAGCCCGCTGTTGAGAATCGACCAGAGCCCGTTTGGTCTAGCGTGGCTAGCCCGGCGCTCTTGTTCGATGAACTGCAGGTGAAACGAACGCAGGCCGCAAAGCAGAAACTTCCCGAATATCCTGCTCCTGCTCTTAACTCGGGTGGGAACAATCCCTAAGCTGGAGAAGTATCGGGAAAGAAAATAAAAAAGGTCTCGACGAAGATGCGGCCTTCTCCATAGACGCGAGTTATGGCGCGACGATTTGTTAGGTATTAGGCGGCCCGCTGCAGTAGCTCGCGTCAGGGCCCTGGTTGACTCCTGCTCCGTTTCGCGCTTACCATATTTAATTGGCCTAACGTCTCTGGCCGCACTGTGCATGCCGGGATTCTTGGCGGAAACACAACCAATCGTCCGTGGTACTCATCGTACGCAGAGTCACCCGTTTAAGGTTGGCTATTTATCAGGTATTGTCATTTGCAGGCTTCCATCATGGATAAGAAGAAACTCGAAACTTTTCGAAAAAAACTGGAAACTAGGCGCAATGAGCTCCGCACCATGGTCGTTCGCAATCAGCAAGACGGACGAACCGCCGATGAAGAGGCGACGCAGGATGTGGCCGATCGCGCCGCCAGTTCGTATAACAAGGAATTTCTATTCAGCCAGAGCAACAATGACCGTCAGTTGCTCAACATGGTCGATGGGGCACTAGCTCGCATTCGCGAAGGCAGCTTCGGAGAATGCGTTTCCTGCGGCAAGGAAATAAATGCCAAACGTCTGGACGCCGTGCCGTGGACGCGCCATTGCATCGAATGCCAGGAAAAAGCTGAACAGGGTTTGCTCGAAGCAGCGCAATAATTCGCAGCAAGTTGGTCGCCTTACAGCAGAAATCCTGCCCGAAACTCGCTTCGCTTTGGGCTGACAAGTTAAGGAATTGACAAGTTATAAAGAGGTTGGTGAAGCTATAACAGCTCGTTATTCAGGGCCTCGCTTTAGCGGCATCACAAGCTTTTATGGTTGAAGCGACCTCGAAGGCCTACAGACGACAGTCAGTTCTCGGCTTTCTACTTCTTCAATTCTCCGCCAATTTTGCGAGGTACCTCTATGCCGGAAACTCTGCAAGTTTCAAATCCCGCGCCGCTGACCAGTCTCAGCGATGATGAAATTCTTTTTCGTGACAACGTGCGCCAATTCGCGGACGACAAGATTCGTCCGTTGGCAAAGGAAATGGACGAGAAAGCAGTATTCGATCATTCGCTGCTTGACCAGTTCTTTCAATTGGGATTGATGGGCATCGAAATTCCTGCGCAATACGGTGGGGCGGGCGGCAAGTTTTTTGATGCCATCCTGGCAGTCGAAGAATTTTCGCGTGCCGATGCGTCCGCCGGAGTGATTGTCGACGTGCAGAATACACTGGTGGCAAACGCCATTCTGCGCTGGGCCAATGAAGATCAGAAGAAACGCTATTTGACGAAAATGGCCACGGACACGGTTGGCGCGTATGCCTTGAGTGAGGCGGGTTCCGGCTCCGACGCATTCGCGCTGCAAACCAAAGCGGAGTTAAAAGGTAGCGACTTCGTTCTCAACGGACGCAAGCTCTGGATCACCAACGGCAAAGAGGCTGGCATTTTTATTCTGTTTGCAACTGTCGACGCTTCGAAAGGGTACAAGGGCATCACGGCATTCTTGATCGAGAAAGATTTCCCGGGATTCACGGTTGGCAAAAAAGAAGACAAACTCGGCATTCGCGCGTCATCGACCTGCGAATTGCTTCTGGAAGACTGCCGCGTGCCCAAAGAAAACGTT
>JAYVCW010000008.1:0-11591 GCA_043749775.1 Acidobacteriaceae bacterium
GCAGTGTCCGGCGTGCCACGGCAAACGCCTGCGGCCGGAGAGCCTTGCAGTCAGGGTGAATAGCATGTCGATCGCCGACTTCACCGATTTGCCTATTCAGCGTTCGCTCGATGCCGCCAAGAAAATTCGCTTGACTGGGCGCGATGCGGCGATTGCCAGCCGCGTCCTGCACGAGATTACCGAGCGGCTTCAATTTCTCTACGACGTTGGTCTTGGCTATTTATCGCTGGCGCGATCGGCGGCCACACTCTCCGGCGGAGAAGGTCAACGCATTCGTCTCGCGACGCAGATCGGATCAAAGCTTCGCGGCGTGCTTTACGTGCTTGATGAGCCGTCGATCGGACTTCATCATCGCGATAACGGGCGCTTGCTCAAGGCGCTCGAGAATTTACGTGACCTGGGCAACACCGTACTCGTCGTCGAGCACGATGAAGAGACGATTCGACGAGCCGATTACGTTATCGATCTGGGGCCGGGTGCGGGGCGTCACGGGGGAGAATTGGTTGCGAGCGGTACTCCAGCTGAAATTATGGATTCGCCTACGTCGGTGACTGGAGCCTACATTTCCGGAAGACAACGGATTGCGATGCTTCCGGAGCGGCGCAGCCCAAATGGCAAAGCCATCTCGATTTTGGGCGCTCGCGAAAATAATCTGAAGAATCTCGACGCAGTTTTTCCGCTGGGCGTGATGACGGTTGTCACGGGAGTATCGGGCTCCGGTAAATCGACGTTAGTCAATGACATTCTTTATCGGGCACTGGCCAAGCAACTCTATCGTTCTCGGGAAGAACCGGGCACTCACAAATCGATTACCGGAGCCGATCTGATCGATAAAGTGATTCGCATTGATCAATCGCCGATCGGGCGGACGCCGCGCTCGAATCCGGCCACTTACACGGGAATTTTTTCGGCGGTGCGCGATCTGTACGCCATGCTGCCGGAATCACGCGAGCGCGGATACAAGCCGGGTCGATTTTCTTTCAATGTTGCGGGTGGTAGATGCGAAGCGTGTCTTGGAGAGGGACAGCGGCGCATCGAGATGAATTTTCTGCCCGATGTGTATGTGCAGTGCGAAGTCTGCGGCGGGCGTCGCTATAACCACGAAACACTCTCCGTATGCTACAAGGGCTATTCCATCGCCGACCTGCTCGAGATGCCGGTGTCGGATGTGTTAGGAATTCTCGAAAACATTCCGCAGGTAAAGCCGAAGCTTCAGACGCTAGTTGATGTCGGGCTTGGGTACATTCATCTTGGGCAATCGGCGGTGACGCTTTCGGGAGGCGAGGCGCAACGTATTAAGCTCGCGCGCGAACTGAGCAAGCGCCAGACGGGCAAGACCCTGTATCTGCTGGATGAGCCGACCACTGGATTGCACTTTGACGATGTGCGCAAATTGCTGGATGTCTTGCATCGCCTCACTGATCTGGGAAACACAGTCATAATTATTGAACACAATCTGGACGTCATCCGAAATGCCGATTGGATTGTTGATCTCGGGCCGGAGGGCGGAGAAGAGGGTGGGCGCATCGTTGCCCAGGGCACGCCGGAGCAGGTGTCACGAGTGAAAAAATCCTATACCGGTCAGGCTTTGGTTGAATATTTCAGCGCCTCGTCGTGGAAGAACGCACCAAGAGTGAGAGCAGAGAAGGGCGTGCTTGCTCCGGCAACCACCGAGGCGCTCGCGTGAGTTCTCCTGAAGATCCATTTTCTGTTCCTGCCGCAGATGCAATCGATCCTGCGATGGAGCCACTCGCGCCGACCGTCGCGCCTCCGCCCTCTCTTCCCGCTGCCCTTACTCCTGCCGAACCAGGAACAATTTTGTACGATCCATCGCTTGCCGCAGCAGTGCTTCCTCCCCTTCCAGGAACTCCACCGTTAGTCGCATTTCCAGATCCGGCATGGAACGGATGGGACTTGGTGCGGTTGACTTGCGTCACCATCGTTGCGCTTTTTGTGGCCGTGTTTGCCATTTTGCTGATCGCGCGCGTGACTTTTTTTCCACACCGCAGCTTGGGTGATATCGCCCGCAATCCGTTGATCGCTGTCGCGGGACAGTCGCTCGGATACCTGCTCGTTCTTATCTATATGTATTTCCTCGTCACGAGGGAGCGGCGGCGTCCGGATTTTTTAAACGCCATCCACTGGAACTGGCCGCGGAAATTCGCAATTTATGGAGTAGTCGGATTCGTGCTTTCGCTCGCGCTGCAAGGGTTCGCGCATTTTTTGCCCATCCCAAAAGAGTTGCCGATCGATAGCTTCTTTCAAACTCCGGCTGAGGCCTGGAGCCTAGGCCTGCTTAGCATCACTCTCGCGCCGCTGATGGAAGAACTTTATTTTCGCGGTTTTCTATATCCCGTGCTGGCACGAAGGCTCGGCCTTAGCGCCAGCGTTTTGATCACTGCCCTCGCCTTTGCTTTGCTGCATGGTGCGCAGCTGCAGTTTTCCTGGGGAGCAGTGCTGATAATTTTCCTGGTTGGATTGGTGCTGACCCTGGTGCGCGCCAAAACCAATTCAGTCGCTGCGGGCATGGTCATTCACGTGGCATACAACGCAACCATCACGCTGGCAATGTTCGCTGCTACGGACGGCTTCCGCCACCTGGAAAAGCTGAATCAATAAAGCGCAATTTAAGTGTCGGCTTGACCGCGAGAGCTGTCGTATTCGCCCGTGCTATCGTAGGATTTCATGTCTATTGAGCGACAGGAGCTGCTGAAGATATTGGCACAGAATTCCTTCCGGCTGGGAGAATTCAAACTTTCTTCCGGTGGAACGAGCGACTACTACGTCGATTGCCGCACTACGACCCTGGACGCGCGCGGCGCTCAACTCACGGGGCAAGTATTTCTGGAAGTAATTCGCGAGCAGGGATGGGAAGCGGAAGGGATTGGCGGACTAACGATGGGTGCTGATCCCATTGTGGTTTCGACCGCGATCGCGAGCGGAACGATTCACGGTTTCCTGGTGCGCAAGGCGGAGAAGCAGCACGGAACGGGGCAGCGCATCGAAGGCTTCCGAAAGAAGGGCGCGCGCGTGGTGATTGTCGATGACGTTTGTACAACGGGAAGCTCGACGGTGCAAGCAATCGAAGCGGCACGAGAGTTTGGGTTCGAAATTATTGGGGTAATGTGTCTGGTGGAGCGACGAGATGCAAACGGACGTCCCGCTGTCGAGAAGGCCGCGGCTCCCGCAAATTTCGTAGCGATTTTTACCGCCACCGATGTGCGCAAAGAACACTTGTCGTTGAACGCCTAGGGCGTAAATCCCGCTTGAGTTAGCAGCGAAATCAGGAGTAAGAGCGTCTAATTGAGATATCTATGATTGAGACTGTGGAATGGACTAAATCCGGCGTGGTCTTCATTGACCAGACGAAGCTGCCGACCGAAGAAGTATATGTAACCTGCACGACGCACGTGCAGGTGGCGGATGCGATCCGCAACATGATTGTGCGCGGAGCTCCCGCGCTTGGCGTCTCCGCGGCGATGGGCATTGCGCTCGGCGTGAAGAATTCAAAGGCCGAAACGGCGGGCGAATTGAAAAGGGAGTTTGATCAAATCTGCAAGCTCATTGGCGAGACCCGGCCGACGGCGGTGAATTTGTTCTGGGCGATTCGGCGCATGACCGACAAGTTTGAGTCGCTCTACCAGCAATCGGTTCCGCAAATTACAGATGGCCTTATTGAAGAAGCGCGGCGCATGCACGCCGAAGATATCGCGGCTAATCGGGCGATGGGAAAGCACGGCGCAACGCTGATGCCTGCGAGCGGAGGCGTGCTCACGCACTGCAACGCAGGGTCGCTTGCGACCGCGGGCTACGGCACAGCGCTTGGTGTTATTCGTGCTGCGGTTGAAGCCGGCAAAACAATTCACGTCTATGCCGACGAGACCCGCCCGTTTTTGCAGGGTGCGCGCCTGACCGCATGGGAATTGATGAAAGATGGCATCCCGACGACGGTGATCTCCGACAATATGGCGGGCGTCATGATGCAAAAGGGCAAGATCGGGGCGATCGTGGTTGGAGCCGATCGCATCGCAGCCAACGGCGACGTAGCCAACAAGGTTGGCACCTACACGGTCGCAGTTCTGGCTAAAGAAAATGGAATTCCGTTTTATGTCGCCGCTCCCTTGTCAACCGTCGATCTCGGAACACCCGACGGAAGCAAAATTCCGATTGAGCAGCGCAATCAAAGAGAGGTCACGCACATCGGCGGCAAGCAGATGACGCCCGATGGCGTGGGTATCGAAAATCCAGCATTCGACGTGACGCCAGCAAAGTACGTCACCGCTATCATCACCGAGAGAGGGATAGCTCGTGCGCCTTACCAGCAGTCACTCAGCGCATTGGCGCATCAAACTTCTAAAGAACACGAGAAAGTGGAAGTGTAAAGAGAGTCCGGAAGTGTAGAAGGCGGACTAGTTTCCCATCTCAGTAGCGCTCAATCGCTCGGCGACGATGATAAATTCTCAGGCCCAATTGTCAGAGATTTCAAAAAACACTCTCGAATTCGAAAGCGGCGGGAAATCCATCCGCATGGATGCGTACCTGCCTCAAGGTTCAGGAGGATCGCTTCCTGCTTTGATCGCGCTTTACGGCTCCGGAGGAAATGTTGCCGGCATGGAGCGCTACGCGGGCGTTCTCGCGAGCAAAGGGTTTGCCGTTTACCTGCTGCACTATTTCGATCGCACCGGCACGCAGTACGTCAACAAGCAGATCATCTTCCGAAACTTTCCGCTTTGGATGAAAACTTTGTGGGACGCAATCAGTTTCGTTGAGAAGCAGCCCCAGGTCGACGGCCTGCGCATCGCGCTCCTCGGATTTTCTTTAGGTGCCTACCTGTCGCTCGCCAACTCCGCGATCGATCCTCGCGTGAAGATCGTTGTCGAGTTTTTTGGCGGGCTGCCGAAGGAGATGAAACTCTTCATGCGCCGCTTGTGTCCCGTGCTCATACTGCACGGAGAGAAAGATGCAATCGTTCCGGTAGAAGAGGCGTATCACTTGCAGAAGTTACTGGAAAAGAAAAAGGTTCCCTACGAGATGAAGATTTATCCGACGGCGGGACACGGCTTCGATCCAGTAACATGGAACGACGCAGGCCAGCGCAGTTTGGAATTTCTGCAAAAGCACTTAGCCCCAGCTATGTGAGAATCGGTGCCAGGGCCTGCCGTTGCAAGCTTGCAAAGCCTTTAACCCTCAATTAACCTAGTCTTCTCACGATTGGCAGCCAGGCACTTGCACGAAGAGCCGGGATGGCGGAACTGGCAGACGCAGCGGACTCAAAATCCGCCGGGCTTCGGCCCTTGGGGGTTCGACTCCCCCTCCCGGCACCAGCATAAACATTTGGGATTTACGCTGTTTTTCTGTTCAGCCCCGGCCCGAGCTTTTTCCGGTTGTGCCTGGTTTTGTGCCTACCGGCAATTGCGACGCTGTGAAAACGCGCTGGATTGCTTCGGCCTGCGGGTGGATGTACCGCTGGGTTACCGTGATCGACGAATGCCCAGCAATGCGCGCCAACGTGAACACATATCCATGGGCGGCTGTGCCAAGCATCGTTAGGGCAGTATGCCTGAGGGTGTATGGAACGAAAGCCTGCACTCCGGAATCATTTAGCGCCTTGGTGTGTTGCTCCTTGACCACATCCCCATTGAGATGCCCAACACGGCTGCCACTGGGAAATATCCAACCATCGCCCGGACGGCCGTTCGCTTCGTGCCGAGCGCTCAGCAGAGCGTGAACGCGTGGCGTCATCGGCAAGGTCCGGCGGGCAGCCCGCGACTTACCATCGACAATCTGAATGAGGCCGGTGCCGTCGTTATTCAGCAGCACGGCTTCCCAGCGCAGGCTGAAAACTTCACCGGGTCGGAATCCCTCGTCCAAAATTAACGTGGCGCAATCCTTCCAAGGCTGAGAGCAGGCCGCCAAATATTTTGTGATTTCTTTTTCGTCAAGCACACGATCACGCTGACGTTCTCCAGCAGCCAGCTTGATTTTCGCCGGTCGGTCTAGCTTGCCCCATTCGTATGCTAGATTGAGCACGCGCCGCAGCGTGCGCAATCCACGGTTGATGCCAGAAGGCGACAGAGCCGAGAGCTTACGGGCGAAGCCCCTCGCGTGCTGATCGGTCAATTCATCCAGTCGCATACCTGCCATCTCGGACTTAAAGAGCATGTTGCTGCCCTGTACATAGTAGCGAACTGTCATCGGCTTGGCCGCGTGCTTGGTTTTAACGTACGGACGGAAGTCGTTCTTGAGGAAATCCCGCAGTATTGGTGCGCCCTTCTTATCGCGGATCCCCACCTCTCCCTTGGCCAGAGAGGTCCGATGGGCGGCTTCCATCTGGCGCGCCACCTTGTCATTGCCCTGCTTGGTCGATTCTCGGACAAGTTCGCCCTTCCACTGAAATTTGTACCAGTAGACTCTGCCACGCTTGTAAATGCTCATGATCTGCCTCACTTCCGTTTCTTCTTGACGCTGCCTTTGG
This sequence comes from Acidobacteriaceae bacterium, assembly GCA_043749775.1. Classification (GTDB taxonomy): domain Bacteria; phylum Acidobacteriota; class Terriglobia; order Terriglobales; family Acidobacteriaceae; genus Acidiflorens. The sequence continues at coordinate 6,476 of JAYVCW010000008.1, forward strand.
GTCGACCGCTCGCTTTCCGTATTCGGCGGGTTTACACCTCGCTGGCGCGTTTTGCAGCGTTCTTTTTTGCTCGCCGTTGTTGGGTTAGCCGCGTTCTCCGCCACTCTGCACCGTTCTTACTCCACCACCTCCGTTCGGATTCTCGCTGGGAAGGTATGGAACAGTCAGCAGAGCAGTATTTCTGTGATCGCCGCGCTGCGAAAAAATAGGGCGTGGGACACTCAGGATTTTCACAACGACGCGTTAGGTGCGCGTTCTTTAGAAGGTGCAAGAAAATTTGTCCGCATGGCCCCGGAGGCCCGGTAGGGTAGAAAGATGACTCTAACGGCCCTTGAACAGGCGCCACGAAGGCCCTGCGATCGCCGAATGTAAAGTAATTTGCCAGGGTCGTAAGCACTCCCCATTCCTTGACCAGCAGGTCCGGTTCGATCCAGATGCCTCGTATCGCATCGCGAAGCGGTAATAGCCAATACCGCCGCAACAAATTTTCTTCCGGGGATCCCAAGGGGCAGCTTTCTGCGACGGCTTCTGGGTCGTCTGAGATGTCGGCGACTTCAATGTTGAAGGCCCAGTGCCGTACTGACGCCCAGGGTACTTCGGGAAGAAATAGGATTCCGAAGCGCGCTTTGAAGTAAAGCGCGTCTTTGGGGTCGTCCCGCAGATTGACCAAGCTGTACAAAAACTGTCTTGCTCGGGCGGAGTTCGGCGCTATAGTTCGAGTGGGACGTGTTGTGCTATAGCTCATCAATATTAAGCACTATAGCACGCTCTGCGCTATTCTAGAACCTCCCTAGGCAATCTGGATAGGCGAAGGAGGAAAACATGTCGACGACTTTAATTGCGATCGCGGAGGCAGCGCGAATGCTCGGGGTTTCAACGTTCACCATCCGCCGTTTAGCAAATGTCAGGGCCATCAGGACCGTGAATGTCGCAGCACGGCGCCTGGTGCCGCTTTCAGAAATTGAACGAGTTGTGGCTACCGGTGTTGGTTCGCCACGGGAGAAAAAAAGATATGAGGATAACAAAGTGATGACGAATCCAAGGAAATCTGAATACGACAATGCGCGTCGCAGGTTGGGGAGGGGTCGGCATGAATGAAATTGGAGCGTTACTTACTATTCCGCAATTCGGCGAGCGCATCGGGGTGACACCGGCCTGCGTGCGCCCCCTGGGCCTCCCAGAAGCGGATCGGCTCGGTCAAACTTGGCGGCTGCGTCCGGATCCAGCCAGAAGAAGCCATCAACTGTGCGCATTCTTCTTTTGTTGAGGAGGCGCGGTGGGTGGAAGTAAAGAACGGACTGGGTCACGAAGCGCCGGGTTACACGTTATGCGTGAAGTTTTCAACGTAGAACATTATCTATTGAATCGGAGAATCGAGATGAATAAGCAGTTATTAAATGTTAATGAGTTCGCAGATGAGGTTGGAGTTACTAAGTCATGTGCTCGTCGGTGGATTCTCGAGAGAAAAATTGCGAGCGTCAAAATCGGCCGATTGGTCAAGATCCCCAAGGATGAGATCGACAGGCTGATCACGTCGGGGCTCAGACCAGCACGGAGGCAGAAATGAACAGCGAAACCAATCAGAGTCAAACGCAAATCGAGGTAAGAGCGTTACTCGCCGCTGGCTTTGCACCGATACCGGTCGAGCCAGGCGGGAAAGCGCCTACGTTGCGGGACTGGCCGAATCGGCGCATCGATAAAGACCAGATCGAAGACTATTTCCCGGGCCCAGAGAACGTGGGGATTGTTCTGGGGAAAGCAAGCAGTGGGCTGGTCGACATTGACCTAGACGATCCGCAAGCAGTGGCGATCGCGGATTACTTTTTGCCAGACACGGAGATGATTCACGGGCGCAAGAGCAATCCGGCGTGCCATTATTGGTATCGCATAGGCAACGCCCCCCCACCGCAGAAATACATGGACGTCGACGGCACATGCCTATTAGAACTGCGTTCCACGGGCCAGCAAACATTGGTTCCACCAAGCATTCACCCATCCGGCGAACAGTTGCGCTGGAAAAAGAAGGGGCGACCCAAAAAAGTCAAAGCCGACAAGCTTCTTCGCGCTTCGGCCCTGCTGGCGGCTGCTACTCTACTGGTTCTTCACTATCCAAAGACTGGTTCGCGCAACGATTTCTGCTTGGCGCTGGCGGGTGCACTTCTGAAATCCGGGTGGTCGCGACAACGTGCGTCGGACTTCATCGACATTATTGCCAGGGAGGCGAAAGACGAGGAGTGGCGTTCCCGCGTGCAGGGCGTATCCGCTACCGCCGAAAAAATTGCCAAAGCCGAACCGGCAACTGGAATCGTCCGCCTGCGGGAACTGGTCGGTGAAGAGGTGGTGCGCAGGCTGCAGGAGTGGATGCGGTTATCTGGCGAAAACATTCCAAAAGACGCGCCATATCTAACCGACCTCGGCAACACGCAGCGTTTTGTTGCACAGCACGGGAATGAAATTCGATTCTGCTACGGCTGGCGAAAATGGCTCGTATGGGATGGAACTCGCTGGCGAATTGATGATAGCGGAGATGTGGAACGACGCGCCAAGTCGACGGTACGCGCGTTTTACACGGAGGCCAGCGGCATCATCGATGACGATCTACGCAAACAACTTGTCGCTTGGGCCAGGTCATCCGAATCCCGGAGCAAGCTCGCGGCTATCATCGAGCTTGCCAAGTCTGAGCCGAAAATCCCAGTCAGCCCTGACGATCTGGATTCGAATCTATGGCTGCTCAATTGTGCCAACGGCACCATCGACCTGCGTACCGGAGAGCTCCTTCAGTACAGGAGGGAAGATTTGTGCACGAAGATAGCACCCATCGTATACGACCCCGAAGCACAATGCCCGCTCTTCAAAGAATTTCTGCGGCGGATTTTAAACAATAACGCCGGCCTCCTTAAGTTCGTGCAGCGCGCATTCGGTTATGCGCTAACGGGGAGCACGTTAGAGCAAGTACTCTTCATCTTCTTTGGCTCGGGCGCGAACGGTAAGAGCACGCTTCTCGAAATATGGCGGGAGGCCCTGGGGGACTATGGCCGCACTGCCGACGCCGCATTGCTCATGCAACGTAATCAAGATGGAGTTCGCAATGACGTGGCAAGACTGGCTGGCGCCCGTTTCGTGTCTACTTCGGAGACAGAGTCGGGGCGGCGCATGGCAGAGGTGTTGGTTAAGCAACTCACCGGCGGAGACAAGCTGGCCGCGAGATACCTATACAGTGAATTCTTCGAGTTCAATGCGCAATTCAAGCTTTTCCTGACCACGAATTACAAACCGGTAATCCGCGGAACGGACAACGCTATTTGGCGGCGCATTCGACTGGTTCCTTTCGAAGTAACAATCCCAGAAGAGGAACAGGACAAAGAACTGCCTCAAAAACTGCGAACTGAACTACCAGGAATCCTGGCTTGGGCGGTGCGCGGATGCCTGCGTTGGCAGAGAGATGGTCTCGGGCAACCTGAAAAAGTCGAAGTCGCGACCGCAGCATATCGTGACGAGATGGACCTGCTTGGTGGCTTCATAAAAGATTGCTGCGTCGAGAATAAAAACGGCAAAGTGCCGGCGGGAAAGTTATACGCTGCCTACAAGCTCTGGGCCGAGACCAACGGTGAACGCGCCCTGACGCAACAGAGGTTGGGGACGGCGCTTGCAGACCGCGGTTTTCGGCGCTGGCGTACAGGTTCCGTTAGGGGGTGGTCGCGCATCGCTTTGCGGGACCCCGATGACAGACGTGACGTGGAAAGCTCATAACTTTCCGCCTGTTAATAATTTCGGGAGTTTGTCGAAATATTGTGTCACGTGCGTCACTGCGTCACGTCGCAACAGCGGCCGCAGATTTGCGCCGTAGCTTCGATGTTATCGATTTTAGAGAGCGGTGTAACGGGCCGCCTCGCTGTGCCGAGTAAGGAGAAGTATCGTATTGCTTAGGTATTATCACGGAATGTTAAGAACGTAATAACAACTCGCGCAGATGTGAGAATTTTAAGGAGAGAACAATGGGAAATCATAAGCAACATTCAGTTACTAACCGCCTATTAGATAGTGTATATCAACTTATGCTCGACGATGACTATTCATGTGCCGATTGTTCCAACGTGGGCACTTATGTAGTCAGGTGGAGAAGCTGCGATGGAATCGGACGTCGGCGGTTGCTTTGCCAAGCCCATGCTCTTGATCAAGTGAAAAAGTGTTACGCGAGAGATTGTGACCCTGAGTACGATCCTGAGGTTGCGGTCAAGGAGAATTCGGAGCTGGCTCTTCTGGTCCATATTTCAACAGAACGGGCTCTCCGAGATGCGAGGGTACCGCGCAGAAAAACGCAAGCGAAAGCGCGACGTTTACCGAAACGAGTTCGAGTATGATTACACCCGAAACCGATGAACCGGAGCTTCCGACAATCCTGCTGGAATTGCCGATCCGCTTGACGCTGACCGGCGAAACCGACAGCCCAACGTGTGCAAGCGGTGCGGGACGTCCGCCGCCGGCGCTCTGGGACTGAGATAACCGCCGCCCTTGACGCCGAACAGGCACCGAGCTTCCAAGGATTCATTGTAGGCAGGATCGGGAAAGGGACCTGCAGGCAGGCATAACCCGGAATTAAATGGACCGGTGATCTAGTTGATCCCGATACCGGCAGGATGAGAATCAGGTGTGACAGATGACGCATGTGACGCCAATTTTGGAGAACTTCCGTAGATTTCAATTAGGCGTTCAGTTCCTAAAAATCCATGTCACATCTGTCATCCTGTCATCGCGCAGCATAGTTAGTTAAGCTGTTGTTCGAGCATAATAGAGTGGTCTCGAACTCCGGGAAAAGGCTTTTCTTGATAGACCTACGACTTGGCGAAAAAACAAGAACACGCGATCACAAAGCCTATCCCGAGCAATAGACACCACCACCGTCAGCAACATTCAGCGAATCGGTTCCAACAAGTTAGCTACACAGTTTTAAAAAGAAATTCGAGGGAGAAAACTGTGGCAAAAAATTCATCAAAATTATCGAAACGAGCGATCTCTTCGGTCTTCTGCATGATGTCGGCCACCGGGCGAATGTCGTTTTCGTGGGTGCGCGCGGCGCAGTAGGCCGTAATTTTCATCTTGCTTGCGACGATCTCGC
>JAYVCW010000009.1:0-10506 GCA_043749775.1 Acidobacteriaceae bacterium
GGCGGCCATCTAACGACAATAAGTAGTGGGGGAGAATCTCTCTTACCATCGCTGCCGCAATATCGCATCTCGCTTGCCTGCGCTACAATCCGCTGAGACCCTCAACAACATCCTGGAGGCACTATGGAACTCGGGTTCCCGATGGTTACCGTCGCCATTATCATCTTCGTCATTTACGCGCTGAGTTCCATCAAGATATTGGCTGAGTACGAGCGCGGAGTTATTTTTCGTTTAGGCCGGCTGCTCGGACATGCAAAGGGTCCGGGCGTGGCATTCGTTTTCAGTCCCCTCGACCGCATGGTACGAGTTTCGCTCAGGCAGGAAGCGCTCGAAGTTCCTCCGCAAGATATCATCACCCGTGACAACGTGACTTTGAAGGTGAATGCGGTGATCTTCCTGCGCGTCATCGACCCCAATAAGGCCGTGGTCGAGGTTTCTAATTATGTCTACCAAACTTCGCAGTTTGCTCAAACCACACTCCGTTCGGTGCTTGGCGAGCAGGAACTCGACGAACTTCTGGCCCATCGCGACAAGATCAATCTGCGCCTTCAGAGCATTCTAGACACGCACACTGCGCCGTGGGGCGTGAAGGTCGCGAACGTGGAAGTAAAGCAAGTCGATATGCCGGAGTCAATGCTCCGCGCCATGGCAAAGCAAGCCGAAGCAGAGCGCGAAAAGCGTTCGAAGATCATTCACGCGGAGGGCGAGTTCGCTGCAGCGCAGCGCCTGGTCGACGCCGCTCACCTTCTATCCACGGAACCAGCCAGCATCCAGCTTCGCTATCTGCAAACACTGACAGAGATTGGCGTCGAGAAAAATACGACGGTTGTCTTCCCGGTGCCGATGGATTTCTTCTCAGGCTTGCAGAAGTTGATGGGTGGCGCAGAACGCGCTCCGACTTCGCCCGCTGGAAGTTAGCCTCAGAAACCATTTTCTATGCCGACCCCGCAGAAGGACACAGAGATAACTCTCGGCACCGGCCGAATGCTCGCGATTTTCTTTGCGCTTGTGCTGGTATGCGCGCTTTTCTTTTCGCTCGGCTTCTCGCTCGGAAAACGCACCTCCGCCGCCGTCGGGTCCACCCTTCAGAACTTACCTAACCCCACTTCGTCCCCCGTCTCCCGTAATGCACCGGTGAATAATAATGCCAGTGGCTCGGCGACGGGTAAGGTGAATAATAATGCCAGTGGCTCGGCGACGGGTAAAGAGACCGTGAAAGAGCAGAAGTCGCAACCGAGTGCCTCTGAGCCAACTCCAACCGCTTCTATCAAGGCCTCCGCCAACTATCCACTGCCGCAAGCTTCGTCGAGCGGAACATACTACGTGCAAGTTGCTGCAGTCACCCGGCAGGAAGATGCGGACTCACTGGTTGAGGCATTGAAGAAAAAACAATACCCCGTAGTCGCGCTGAAAAGCGCTTCGAGCGATAAGTATTTTCACGTTCAAGTCGGACCGTACGGCGACTTGAAAGACGCGGAAACGATGCGGCAGCGGCTCATCGGAGATGGATATAATCCGATCGTGAAAAAGTAAAAAGGAGAGATCGGCGACCTTTCAAACGCTTACTACCAATGGCCGATGCCCCTCCGAGCCTCGACAGCTTCCTGCACGCGATTGCCGACCCCACCCGCCGACGCATCCTGAAAGTGCTCAAAGAGAAGGGCGCGAATTCGATCGGAAAAGAAACTGGTCTTTGTGCGGGTGACATTGAGATTCGCGTCAAACTATCGCAGCCTACGATCTCGCATCACATGCGAATTCTGGAAAAGGCAAAGGTTGTTGAGGCAAAACGAGAGGGCCACTGGCGCTGGTATCGGCGCAACGAAAGGTTGATCGCCGATATGACGCGACAACTCAAGCTACGGCTTTGATTTGGGTAGTATTATCACAGCCTGTTCCGTGCCAGCGCCGGATCAAGCGACGTATTACCCGCCAGCTCGGGCAAAGGTACTTTTCTCGCCATCTGAAGGTCCGTGCGACTTCCCTTCTCTCTGGCTTAGGGCTTTTACCTGGGTAATCAGATCAGCCACTTCAAACGGCTTAGACAGCGACGGAACATTTCGTTCCTGGATGAAGCGTCTAGTGTCCGGGTTGGTTACGGTCGAGAAAGTAAAGATCAAGCCTTTTTCTTGTCCGGGGCAATTAGTCGCGATCCACTCGTATATTTCGGCGGCGCGGCACTCGCCCGGCATTACGCCATTCATGACGATTACGTCGAACTCGGTCTCGCGAAGCAATTGCTTCGTCTCCTCCACGCTCATGGAAGTACGAACCTCAGCGCCCGCACCGACCAGCACGTCGCGCTCAAACTCGAGCACAGCTTCTTCGTCTTCGACCAACAGCACCCGACCTACCACCACTGATTCCCGCCTGGCGACTATGGGCGCCACTTCGGCAACGATAGACGGTTCGCTTGCCAGCAGCTTTATTTCAATCGTGGCTCCGCCCTCTTCGCGATTTCGCGCCGCAATCTCTCCGCCGTGTTCTTTGACGATGCCATAACAAATGCTTAGGCCGAGGCCAGTGCCCTTACCGACTGACTTAGTGGTGTAGAAAGGGTCGAAAATGCGGTTTGGGTCTTGTATGCCGGGCCCATTGTCGTCGAACCCGATGCACACGTAAGAGTCTTTCTTGAAGATACGGATCTTCAGCGTGCCGCTGCCACTCGCCTCTACCATGGCATCGAGCGCGTTGTTGATGACGTTGAGAAAAACTTGTTCAAGTTGGTGCGGGTCGGCGACAACGGGAGGAATCTCCGCTTCAAACTCGCGCTCCAACGTAACGCTGTTCACTTTCAAGTCGTATTCACGCAGCGTGATCGATTCTTCAAGAACCTTGCGTAAATCGACTTCCTGCTTTTGAGGCTTTCGCTGGCGCGCGAAAGAGAGCAAGTTTTGAACTACCCGATGCGTCCGCTGGGCTTGCTTGAACAGCTTGCGAACATAATCGGCAGAGCGATGATCCAAACCAGCGCCCTCCAGCAATTGCGCATAACCGAGAATTGCGGTGAGAGGATTATTCAACTCGTGCGCGACACCTGAAATCAGTTGCCCTACGGCCGACATCTTCTCGCTCTGCAGAAGCTGCTCTTGCGTGCGCCGCAAATCTTCGTAGGCCCGACAGGTCTCTTCGTAGAGCTGCACCTTTTCGATAGTGGTCGCAAGTTGCCGGCTGATCGCGACCAGCAAATTTTCGTCGTTGCTCGAATAGTGCCGGTTTTCTTTGCTTGCGATCCCCATAAGCCCGATGGGCTTATCTTTGCTCCACAGCACAACCCAGATCCAGTAAGGCAGGCGATCAGCGCACAGGAACTCGACAACCGAAGAAGGAAGGTGCGGCAGAAAATCCTGCGTGATCACCTCGGCGCGCGAACGCATCACCAGATCGCCCAGCCCCTCGACGAAAAAGGCTTCAGTCACACGCACCCGGGCTTCGCTTCTCGGGCCCCATCCAGCGCGGCGGCGGTATGTACCTTCCGGTTCCGCAGCGAGATATACGGAGCCGGTTTCGGCTCCAAAAAGCGATATCACCTGGCGCACGGTCAAATTCAGAATTTCGTCGAGATCGAACGACTGCGTGGCAATCACCGCCATCGCGTTCAGCGCGTTCAGTTCGCGATTGCGCCGCCGCATTTCGTCTTCCGAGCGCTTCTTCTCCGTGATATCGAGAACAAAGCCCTGGTAGCGCTCGATGTGCCCACTGTCGTTTCTCGTGGCAAAACAGCTTTGCGCGGCGGCAAGCAACGTTCCGTCTTTTCGGCGGACAGTGAATTCGAAATTGCGTACGTAGTTGTGCGCCTCAACTTCTTTTAGAAAACCCTCGCGCTCTTCGGTAACGGAGAAAAGAACGCTGCCCATATCTAGCGCCATCAATTCATCGCGGCTTCCGTAACCGAGCATGGTTACGAGAGCATCGTTGCAATCGAGGAGTTCGCCGTCGGGTGTAGCCACGAAGACGCCTTCCTGGGCTTGCTCGAATAGCATGCGGTATTTTTCTTCCGCCGCCTGGCGTGCGCTGGTGTCGTGGATGACGTGAATGGTGCCCTTTTGCTGGCTTGCCTGCTCGGCATATGAAGACGTTGACACTATCGACTGCCCGCCGAAACACGGGTCGGTCCCTTCGGTCAGTCCAGAGCCGCGATCGCAATAGGGGCAGCCGGCCCAAGGGCGCGTCTGTGGCAGTACGTCTTCCAGCAGGCTGCCTAAAACATCAGCGGGTGCCTTTTCTAAACGCTGCAAAAGCGCTTGATTGGTTTTGAGAATGTGAAAGTCAACGTCGTGCGCAACAATTAAATCCTGGATGGAATCGAAGGTGTTCATCCACTGCCGTTGCGAGCGCAGCACTTGCTCGAGCAGTCGCAGGTTCTCGATGGCGATTCCCAAGGTTTGCGCGGCAGTTTCAAGAAATTCAAGATCTTCGCGCGTCTGCCTTCGCGGTCCGGAGCAACCGAGCGACAAAAGCCCAATCACGGCTTTCTTGCCCAGAACCGGCAGCAGTAGTACCCGGCGAATCCCTTGGTGCTTCAGTTCACCGCGCTCTGCTTCTGGCCGCTCCGAGAGTTCGATTAGTCTTGCGCGATTCTCCTGCAACACTTTCAGCTGCGCTTCATCAGCCGGCAATTGCGAGAGCGCGCGAAAAGTTTTCGCAGCCATGCCGCTCTGCTGGGTCGCCACTAACCGATCGCCCTCCATCGACTGGAACCAGGCAGCCTTCGCTCCCGCTGCGACCTTTAGTTTTTCAAGTGCGGTCTGCATGAGAGGGCCGTGGTTTTGCGCCCGCCCTATCGTCGCTGTCAGCTCATTCAGCACGGCCAGGCGTCGCATTCGCGCCCGGGCATCGTCGAGCACCATCAGCAACATGCTGGAGCCGAACAAAACTTCAGCCAGCAAATACCCTTCATTCGGGACGCGGGTGTTCAATGGAAGGCCGCTAAGATTTATAACGAGCACTCCGCTCGCGAACAGAAACGGCCCGGCGCCAATGCGGCCATAGCGATGACGCATGAGTTCAACGGCGGCGGCAAGAGCGACGAGTCGGCAAGAGATTTCGAGGCCTAAAGCAAAGTTACTGGAATCTGCGAAATAGATTGGCCGAATGACCGCCGCGACAATCATCGCTGCCATCAATCCGATGATGACTAGAGACAGACGCCGCGCCTGCGCAGAGATCAACGCCGCGGTCGCGAACAAGCCCATCGCCAGTACGAAATCACCCTGAGAGATTGCCTGCATGGTTCTTGACGAAGCGTGACCGTTGCCGGGAGCGGAGAGCCAGAGGAATGCGCAATAGACCAGCCATCCCCCGCCCCAAGCCAGAAGGCAGCGTTCGCGAAGCACGCGAAATAGCGCCAGACTGACGCAGACGAGAATCAATGCGGCCGTGGCGCGCGCGCTAAGCCACGGCGCGGTCAACACGCTAACCGAATTCCCGAAGAATCTGGACGGGTCCATAGTTTCGACGTACGCCGAGCGCACGAACACCTACCTCTTAAATATCACGCAGGCTCCCGCGGTTATCGCATTTCCGCTCCCAATTGGTTACTTTCGGAATGTAAAGTCGGAACATAGAATGAGCGATACACTACATATTCCGACATGGCGAACGACCGCATCCTGGTAGTGGACGACGAAGAGACGATTCGCGAGATCGTCTCGTCGATGCTCGGCGGAGCTCACTTTCAAACCCGCCAGGCCGCAAGCGGTGTCGAGGCCCTGGCCATACTGGAATCGGGCGAAGAGTTTGATCTTGTTCTCTCTGACCTGATGATGGCCGAAATGGATGGCATCGCTCTCTTGGAGCGCGCCAAAGAGCGCTATCCGGACGTGCCCGTCGTCATGGTGACAGCCGTCCATGACATCTCGGTTGCACTGCAGGCGCTGCGAAATGGCGCCTACGATTACCTGCTCAAGCCATTCGAGCGTGAGCAGCTTTTGAATACCGTGCGCCGGGCGCTCGAGAACCGCCGACTGAAGCGGGAAAACGACGCATACCGTACGAATTTGGAGACTCTCGTCGCCGCCAGAACGCAACAGTGGAAATTGGCTTTGACTGAACTTGAACGTTCCTACGACATCACCCTCGAAGCGTTAGGAGATGCGCTCGACCTGAAAGATGCGGAGACCGAAGGCCACTCCCGCCGGGTGACAGCCTTCACCATTGCCATCGCCCGAAAGATGGGACTGAATAAAGACGCAATCAGCGTAATTGCGCGCGGAGCTTTTCTCCACGACATCGGAAAAATGGCCATCCCGGACAGCATTTTGCGCAAGCCGGGAAAGCTCACGGACGAGGAAATGGCCACGATGAGAGAACATTGCTACCGCGGCTATAAAATCATCTCGCGCATCCCGTTTCTTTCGGAGGCGGCTGAGATTGTCTATTCTCACCAGGAACGTTTCGATGGTCTTGGCTACCCGCGAGGATTGAAAGGCCAGGAAATTCCGATCGGCGCACGCATCTTCTCGATCGCTGACACGCTCGACGCCATGCGCTCCGATCGCCCTTATCGCCCGGCGCAACCGTTCGAGGCGGCGCGAAAAGAGATCGAATTGTGGTCGGGCCGACAGTTTGACCCCGACATCGTCAAAGTCTTTCTTGAGATGCCGGAAAATATCTGGGAAGACCTGCGCAACGATATCAATGCGTCCAATACTTCATTCCCAAAAATGTAAGCAGGCATCATGCAGAAGCCTCGCCGCATCCTACCTGGTAACTGAAGTTGTTTCTAACGGCTCCCCCAGTTCCAAAACTTGGCTGGAGTGGTTTGGTGCCCCGCCAGAATTGCGCCTGCTTCGCGTCTGGCGGGGGCCGGCCGTTCTCGCTGCCCTCGTCCCATCCAAAAAATCGCTAATCGGTAGTTCTGACGACGACTTCTCGCCTCGACGTGATGCGACTGGCGTCCACGCTTACCTCGCGCTCGATTTCCATTTCTATCGAGGTCCCCGGTTCAAGCCTGACATCAGCGCCCCGCGACAGCATTGCTACCGCCAGCCCCGCGACTCCGCCGAGCCCAGCGCCCATTCCCGCTCCTTTACCGCCTGCCGTCACCGCACCGATCACCGCGCCAGTAGTCGCTCCTTCGGCGGCTGACTTCACTTTCTTGCCCTTGTCGCTGTCTTGCCGGATTGTTCCTTCCGAATCTTTCATGGTCGTCTTTTCTGCGCCCGGCGTATTTTCGATTGAGCCGCCCAGCATGACGGTGTAGCCGCTCGGATAGATCATCGAGGTGAAATGTATGAGCACTTCGGCACGGCCTTTCACGTGGCCACCACGTTTGGCGCGCTCGATCTTTCCCTGAATGTACGTTCCGGCCGGGATAACAACGTGCTCATTCACAACGAATGGGAACGCAGTCTCCGCGTAGACGGGGTCTCCGGTCTTTGCCGTTTTAGTTGAGATCGCCTGCTTCAGCGATAAAGGAACGCGGCTACCGGCCGGAATAATCAGGCCCGCCGTATTCCGCGGGGTGTCGATTGATTGAGCCCTGAGAGAATGTGGCGCGGGCTGTTCCGGATCTGACGATTGCGCCAGAGCGAGACTCGAACACATTGCAAGGCAGAGAAAAGCTATACGAACGCCCATCGCAGGCCACCTTTTAATCGCAAAGATTTGACGACCTAAATTTGATTACCGAGACTTGATTAGCGAGATCTGATCGGAAACATTATGTACTTTTGAAAGTGTGATGCCGCAACAAGAGAGTTGGGTTAGCCGATCTCGGTGCGGAAACCAACTTAAACTCCAAATGTGTTTTTGTAAATGCAGACGGCGAGGGCGCGCGCGACAATTCGATTACGCACCGTTGGCGCGAATCTTCCTTTGCAAAATATTTCCCATAAATTGGGACTGCAGCTTCTGTGCGCAGGCTTCACCGCAGACGTGGAGCGTCGCTTCCTGCACCGCCAGACGCTCGTCCCACGGAGCCAGATGCATCTCGGGCACGCCGTGATCGCCGATGGAACTCCACATAACCCACCAGCGATCGCTTGAACCTTTTAGCACTCCGCAATTCGGGCCAGCGCAACGGAGAAATTCTGTGGGAATTACAACTACACTTTCGGCCATGAAATTCCTGCGTCTTCTTGTCGATATTTTAGCTGAGAAGTAACCTGCGACCTACACATCCAAAATGACAGCCCCCAACGGGCCATACGTGTGCAACGGAAGAGACGTGGATAGCGGCGATCCGCGGTCTACATCCTTCACTACTTGTAGAGCAGATACTTTTCTCGCATGCGTATGAACCCTTCCAACCGCTCCTGCCAGTCTTCCGCGATACGTCGTGGATCCTCACCGGAGGTAATCCCTTGCAGCACCGATTGATTCACCAGCAAGTCAGACATCTTCTCCAATTTGAAGTCGTTAGGATAAAGCGTGTGAAGCGCCGACGCCAGTTCGATTCCTAACTCCGCAGCTTCCAGCGTATTGCGATCTAACAGGACGAGGTTAACTCCCTCGCAACGCTCACCCGCATAATTGCTCGAGGAAGGTGTGAACACGATAGGTATAAAGCGCACGCTCTGAATGCCACGCGCGTTCAGGAAAGCGGCCAATTCCCTTCCCTTGACCCAAGGCGCGCCCACAACTTCGAACGGAGTATAGGTGCCGCGCCCGACCGAGATGTTCGCGCCTTCGATCATGCCTACGCCCGGATAAAGAGTCGCTTCATTCAGGTCGCGCAAGTTTGGCGACGGACTGACCCAGGTCACGCCGGTGGAATCGAACCAGTCTCCGGGCTGCCAGCCTTGCATCGGAACGACCGTCAGATGGGCTCCGATTTTGCGCTCGGCGTTGAACATTTTCGACAGCTCGCCCATGGTCATTCCATGGCGAGGCGGTTCCTGAAAATAATTAGTAAAGTTTTCATGACCTTCGTCAGACACCGGGCCTTGCACGAACGATCCCGTAATCGGATTCGGGCGGTCAAGAACAACCACTTCGATTCCAGCCTTGGCCGCAGCCTCGAGAAAATATCCCATCGTGGTTTCGAAAGTGTAGAAGCGGACACCGGCATCGGCGAGATCGACGACGACCGCGTCGAGAGTCTTTAATAAATCGACGGATGGGCGCCGCAGAGAGTCCTTCGCTCCGTACACGCTATAGACGGGCACTCCGGTGGCCGCATCTTTCATATTCTTGATGTCGGTCGTATCCAGCGCGCCAGTTACTCCATGCTCGGGACTGAAGATTGCCTTTAACGAAAGTCCGGGAGCTTGCGCGAGCACATCCACGGTTCGTCGCGCCTGCGAGTCTATGCCAGTTTGATTGGTTAATAGTCCGATGTTTCGAGGGGCGCGTGGATGGCCGGGGCGCAGCGCGGCGAAATTCGACGCTTCGAGTACATCGATGCCGGTTTTGACGCTTCCATTGCGAACCGAAAGCTTGCGAGCTGCGCTCTGCATCTCGTTGTAGCCGGTAACGGAGGCGAGCCGCATTCTTTCCGCTTCCGAGGGATCAGTTGCGAGCGCCAAAGCAACCGCGGTCGCAACTTTCGTTCGTAGCGAAGCGGCGCTGCCCTTGTCTTTGATCGCCTTCGCGGCAGGCACCGCATTCATGTGCACCGCGTTCGTAAGCAAAACGATATATGTCTTTGTAGTCGGATCGATCCAAAGCGAGGTTCCGGTGAAACCCGTGTGCCCGAATCCACCGACGGGAAGAAGCTCTCCCCGGTTCGAAGAGAAAGGAGAGTCGATATCCCATCCAAAGCCGCGCAGCACCGTGCTCGCGACCGGCTGCTGCGGGGCGATCATTTTGGCGATGGTTGCGGCGGACAGAACGCCCCGCCCACCATCCAGTAACGCTTGTGCAAATATTGCTAGATCGTCCGCCGTTGAGAAGACTCCGGCTTCGCCCGCCACGCCGCCCATCCGGCGCGCGGTAGGGTCGTGAACGACTCCATGGATCAAGTGATGGTTTTCATCTTCATCGGTGGGAGCGATACGCGGCAACCAAGACGCCGGTGGAAGAAAGCGGGTCTCGTTCATGCCCCAAGGCCGAAAGATATGTTTCGCGGCATAAGTGTCCAGCGATTCGCCAGAAAGCCTTTCTACCAACGCTCCGAGGACAACGAAGTTGGTGTCGCTATAAACAAAACCCGAGCCCGGAGGATTTTGCGGGGCCGCTTCGAACGCCATGCGGTAAGCGGTCTCTTCCCCCTCCCAATGCTTGGCCAAATCCAGATCTGGTGCCAAGCCCGAATAATGCACGAGCAGTTGCCGGATGGTGATGTCTTGCTTCCCGTTTTGCGCAAACTCCGGAAGATACTTTGCGACGGGATCGTTCATGCGAAACTTTCCTTGCTCCCAGAGTTGCATGACCGCGGTCGTGGTGGCGACGACTTTGGTGAGTGACGCGCAATCGAAAATTGTGTCCAGCGTCATCCCTTCACGCTTCGGCAGGATGCTGCGGCTGCCAAAGGCTTTGCGATAAACAATTCGGCCATCATGGCCAACGATGGCAACCGCGCCCGGAATTTGCTGCTGCGTGATCGCTTCGTTGATGATCGTG
>JAYVCW010000010.1:0-6771 GCA_043749775.1 Acidobacteriaceae bacterium
CCATTAAACTGTTGGTTCGAGCCCCAGGAGCGCGCGAGCGAGAGGTGTTATTAAAGATGTTGAACATGTCGGAGAGTGAGTTCAAGCAATATTGGACGGGAAGGGTCTTCCGTGGTGACGCCCAGGCGGAACCCATTGCTGTGTTTTCGAATGGCATGCAAAAGGAAGCGATTGCGTTGTATCCGGGCGCTATCGCTCTAATGAATATTCAGGACGTCAAGCCGGGCATGAAGATTGTTCGGGTGGACGGCCATAAGCCAGGGGAAGCAGGTTATCCGCTCCAGTAATGCTCCATCCTTCAAGGAATCAGATAGACCGATCACGACGTATCGGCTAAGAACTCTCTACAAAGACCGTAGGCCGTCGACGTTATCTATTCGACACTTGTTTGCGGCATCACTTCGCACCCGGCCATCCGACTTGCGTGCGACGGGCATGTATATCGTTGATTCAAATAGTCCGCTTAGCCCCTCTACACTAATTCCTGTATTGACCTTCGGTTCTGCGATGTAAAAAGCTGTATTGCTTGAATTTTGGTCAAAATCACGGAGTTCGGAGAATGTATGAGCCGAAAATTTCTGTCGTCGAGGGTGGCTGTCTCTTTTTCTATCGCTTACATGGCATTGTTTCTTTTTAGTTGGACACTTGCTGAAGCACAGTCCACCGCCCCGACATTTGGACAACCGACGATTAGCGGTATTCAAGGAGTCGGATACGAACAGGATTTACGGCTTGACCCGACGAATGCGAATCGTGTGTATACGAGCGTTCCTGGATCTCTCTCATCGGATACCAGCTGGATCTGGCATTCGGAGGACGGAGGTAAGACTTTTAAATGGGTGGTCGCAGGAACCGCTAAGCAAGGCAAGCCCAACTCCTGCGCCGGTGGTGGAGACACTGAACTAGCGGTGGATACCGTCGGAAACTTGTACTTCAACGATCTCACGCTCGCCAACTTCAGTACTGCCCGATCCGGCGATCATGGTGCAACGTTCGTTTGCAGCAATGCGGGTGTACCGGACACGGCTGTCGATCGACAGTGGTACGCAGTTGATGGAGATCCCTCGACGGGTACGGGGGTTGGGACCGGAGCCGGACATAATATTTACCTTTCCAATGATGAAATCGGGCCAGGAGCGGTAACGTGCCCAGTTTCAGGCCAAGTAAATAATGTGCTTGCGATGTATCGATCGCCGACGCCAGCAGGTGCTGCGACAGCTGGCATCGAGTTTGGTCCCGGGAATAAGGTCTCACGGCCATCAAGTTGTGATGAAGGAATCATGGGCAATAATGAAGTGAGCCCGGTAGCAACCACGACCGGTCAACCTCTAGTAGCAGGTGGGCCGCCAGCAACTCTTTCCACTCCCGTAAAACACGTGTACGTGATTCACGATGATGCGACGTTTTCGAAGATTGCCATGGGGCGTTGCTTCCCGGTCGCGTTTGGCGCGCCGGTACCGAATGTGAGCGACCCCAGTGGCCTGAATTGTGTTGATTTGCCGGTCGCAACATTAGGCGCTCCGGGCACGGTGAAGACCGGTGGGAATTTCCCGACGATGACGATTGATAAGGCGGGAAACCTGTATGCAGTCTGGGAGCAGGCCCCGGTGAACTCGAGCGGCCAAATTGGAAATACTTCGCTCGCATATTCCTACTCGACTGACGAAGGCGCTCACTGGTCTCAACCAATCACGCTCGCCACAGGTCTTCTGAATAACGTTTTTGCGTGGCCTGCTGCCGGCGATGATGGGCGAGTGGATGTAGCCTTTTATGGAACGAGTGCACCGGTTGATACGACGACAGGAGGTCCAAACAAATGCCTGAACGGTGGTCCCGATTCGGTGAATGGTGCCTGGAGCTTGTATGTGCTGCAGACGCTTAATGGCCATGCGGCAACGCCAACATTTTCGGCGCCAGTTCTTGCAAGTGAGCATTATGTTCACAAAGGCAGCATACAAACGGTTATAGGTGGTCAGTGTGGAGACCGAACCCTCGGAGACTTCCTCCAATTGCGCATTGGGCGCCAGGGCGAGGCGCAAGTCGCGTATGCGGATTCGAACAATGCGGACGCTGCCTTTGCTCCTCACGGCATGTATGTCAAACAGAATGGCGGAAGCGGTGTTTATGCCTCGAAAACAATAACAGGAAATTCTATCCTTCTCGGGGATGCGAACGATCCCTCCGGCGACGGGAAACGAGAGACTGATGGAATTAGTGGTCCAAACATCTCAAACCTCGACATTTTGCAATCTACTTTTGCGCAACCATCTCCTACGAATTGTCATCCGGCAGGCACACCTTGCTATAGGGTGACAATGAAAATTAACAATTTGACCCTGACACCGCCCGCGCCAGATTCGGTCGCCGTCTGGTTGACGCAATGGCTGATCCCTGCCGATCCCAATTGTTCCTCAACGGCAACATCGTGCAAAAATGGCGGCAAGAATCCGATGGTCTACTTTGAGTCGAACGGAACCTGCTGGTCCGGTGAAAACGCCGCTCTGCTGCTGGGAGGAGGAGTTACATTAACTTATCCGGGCACGAAGCAGATCACTGCGCCGGGGGCATGTTCGGTAGTGTTGGGGCCGCTTGGAAGGATAACCATAGACGTTCCGATTGCTGACGTCAGTTTGGATCCTGGCGTTGCGCCGCTAACGAATAGGCTATTTAGCATTACCGCGAGCACCATGACGCTGAATGCTCCGCCGGAAAGCGTTTCTCCGAATCCTGGCGGCTTTAGTGGATTCAGCGGTCCCATTGGTGGAGTGCTTTTTGATTTGATTGACGTAGTGCGAGGCTATGACTTTGTGCCGCGGTTGTGAGAGCGCACTGCAGTTCACTTTGCCATTTTTCTTTTAATGATGGAAAGGTGCTCTGACGGAGAGAGCACCTTTCCATTAGCCGTGGGATTCGACGAGACATTTGCGTTTCGAAATCATGGGCCTGAATTTTTGCCGACTTGCCGGCGCACGCCATGCATTTCGCTCTTCCCGGGACGCACATAGTAGCGGTAACGCCTCCGTTCTTCAACGTATGGGACGCTGCACAGAAAAATCAGCCGGATCTACACTCAGCCAACAACTTGAACGGCCAAGAGCATTCGCCACCTGCGGCAAATAGCTTTTTACTACTATTGACCCTCGCTAACAGCCTCCTCATAATCGTCCGACTTCGGATTCGCTCTTAAATAAAAATCAAGCTTCGTCGCGCATCCACGGTGCAGCGGGATTCTGCGGCGCGATGAAGAACAGACGAAGAATATAAAAGGACCTTGCAAAAACACATGGACTGCCTCCAGACTCTGATCCGCGTTTCGCTAATTGCTTCGGCAGCGTTGTTAGTAGCAATGTTAATATTCACAACCGAGCCGTGCACAGCCCAGCAAATTAGCGGCAACATTCAGGGGAGCGTCATTGATCCGAGCGGCGCGGTCGTGCAATCCGCGGCGGTCACCGCCCGGCATCTAGAAACCGGATTGACCCGGGACGTGGTCACCAATCGCAGCGGAGCCTTTTTGCTGGTTGAATTGCCGGTTGGCCATTATTCGTTGGAGGTCGCGGCCAAAGGATTTCAGAAATATCTACAGGCGGGAATTTCTTTGGAGGTCAACGAAACCGCAACCATCAACCTGCGCCTGCAAGTCGGTTCTGAAGCGCAGGAAATCAAGGTGAACGCGGACGCAACGCTCGTGCAAAGCACGGTCAGCAGCCTCGGGCAGACTGTGATGCAGCATGAAATCCTCGATTTGCCGCTCGATGGCCGCAACTTCTCGCAACTGGGAACGCTTCAACCCGGCGTCGTGCCCTTAACGCCCGGACTGCGGGAAGCAGGCGGACCCGCCCGCGCCAATCAGGCATATGCCGTCAATGGCCAGCGACCTGAGTCCAACAATTTCCTCATAGACGGCGCCGGCAATGCGAGCTCCGTCGATGGAGGTTTTGTTCTGAAGCCACCCGTCGACGCCATCGGCGAATTCAGAATTCTTACGCACAATGCGAACGCCGAGTTCGGCCGGAACACCGGCTCTACAACCAACATTGTTACTCGATCCGGGTCCAACGCATTTCACGGCGCTCTCTGGGAATTCCTCCGCAATGATCTGCTGGATTCCTCCGACTACTTCACTCACAATGTGCAACCGTTAAAACAAAACCAGTTCGGTGCCACTTTCGGTGGACCCATCGTCAGAGACAAAACTTTTTTCTTCGCTTATTACGAGGGTTTTCGCAATCGGCAAGGTGAGAGCGTGCCCGCCACCGTCCCATCAGCGGCAGAGAGGCAAGGCAACTTCGGCGAATTATGCACCGCATCAGGAAGCAATTTCGATTCCAACGGCAACTGCGGCAACCCCGTAGGACAATTGACTTTCTTCGGTCAAGCCGTGCCTTTTAACCAGATGACGCTTTTCACTCCCATCGATCCGGTGGCGAATAATCTTCTGCCTTTCTTTCCCGCGGCGAACAATGGTCTCAATGGATTTATCGGTACGCAAAGCCTGAGCGAAAACAACGACCAGTTTGGATTGCGAATCGACCAGAACGTCGCGCACTCCGACACACTCAATTTTCGCTACATGTATAGCAGCGGTCCCACCACCGACCCGCTGTCGCCGCAGGGTGCGAACGTTCCGGGCTTTCCGGTGGGGGAATATGATCGCGCGCAAAATTTTGTGGCACAGTCAACGCACGTCTTTTCTCCAACCCGCATTGGAGTCGCACGATTCTCATTTCTTCGAAACAAGTTTTTGCTGGATGAGCATCTGAACCACCAATCGCCGGCGAGCTTGGGCTTTACCTACCAGCCGTCGTTGCCTGAAGCAGCGGGACCGCCTTTCGTTCAAATCGGCGGCTACGCATCTGTGGGCGATCCCATCACCGGCCCCCGAAATACTTTTCAGAATACGTTTGACGTGTCCGGTTCTTTAAGCTGGGTTCTTCGTCAGCACGATTTTAAATTCGGCGGAGGCTACAGGCGAGACCAGATCAACGCCATGCAAGGCATCGCGACCAATGGCTTCTTCGTCTTCGCCGGCATTCCTTCATTCGCGCAGTTTCTCTACAACGACGGCTTTGCGAACTTTCTGTCGGGCAACCCGGTGGTCTTCCTGCAGGGCGGAGGAGACTTTGGCCGTGAGATTCGCGATCGCGCTCTAGATTTATATGCGCAGGACACCTACAAAGTTACTTCCAACCTGACGTTGAACATTGGTCTTCGTTACGAACTACCCTTCTCCGCTACTGAGAATAAAAACCGGGTAAATCTTTTTGCGCCCGGCGCGCAGTCAACCGTAATGCCAGACGCACCCGCGGGACTTCTTTATCCAGGCGACCGGGGCGTGCCCGCCGGCCTGATTCCGACGCAGAAAACAGCGTTTGCTCCGAGAGTGGGGTTTGCCTGGGACCCCAGGGGCGATTCGAAAACTGTGATCAGCGCTGCCTACGGAATTTTCTATGAGCCTTACTACACAGGCCAGGGCGGCCCGCTCCAGGACCCCATCAGCGCGCCTCCCTATCTAAAAACCCTTCAGTTAGGTTTTCCCATCAACTCATTTTCCAATCCGTTTCACACGCCGAATCCATTCGGAGTTCCCTTCCCGGAGCCGATGACATTACTCGTGGTCTCTCGCAATTTACATTTGCCCTATGCGCAGGATTGGAACTTGAATATCCAACGCTCACTCGGGAATGATTGGCTGCTGCAGGTAGGCTACGTGGGTACGACCGGAGTGCGGCTACCGCGCTTCGTTGAAGGCAACCCGGCGGTCTACTACCCCGGCGTAGACACGACAAGCCCCGGGTGCTCGGCATCAACTCCGTGTCCCATCTCTACCGAAAATAATGTCAACCAGCGCCGGCTTCACTCCGGATGCACCCTGGCGCAGCCGAACAATTGCGTCTACGGTTCAGTGGGAGAGATCGCAGGCATCGCGAACTCGAGTTACAACGCCCTGCAAGCTAGCCTTCGCAAGCGCTTCAGCCACGGCCTTTCCTTCCTGGCTTCCTACACGTGGTCGCATTCCATCGATGATGTTTCCTCGTTCAACATAACCGGGTCAGCATCGCAACCTGTGGCGGGAGAAAACGATCTGGCTCAGAATCCATTTAACCTCGCGGCGGAACGCGGACCTTCCATGTTCGACTCTCGTCATCGCTTCGTACTTAGTTATCAATGGAGCCTTCCGTTCTTGCAAACATCCCACACTTGGTATGGATACGCCCTCGGTAACTGGCAGTTGAACGGAATTTTCACCGCGATGAGCGGCACTCCTTTCACCGTGTTCGACTCAAACGACGTCTCGCTGCAAGGCCAGGCACCCGAAATTTCTGGATTCTCCAGCAACCGTCCGAACGTGATCGGCAATCCGAATTCTGGACCGCGTTCGACTGCGGAGTGGTTCAACGTGAGCACATTTCAGCGGCTCACCCAAGACCCGAACTCTCCGGTTGAGCAGTTTGGCAATGAGGGACGCAATGCGGTGCTGGGCCCGCGATACGTCAACTGGGATTTCTCAGCCTTCAAAAACATCCGGCTGACGGAATCAAAAGAGCTTCAACTCCGAGGGGAGTTATTCAACATTTTGAACCACACAAATTTCCGATTGCCGGTCAGCGATATCGAATCGCCAAACTTTGGGCAGATTCAACAGGACGTAAGTCCACGCCTGATCCAGCTAGCGCTGAAATTCCTGTTCTAAGATCACTTCCACACACTAACCAGTTCCGCCATCTTGATCGCGGAACACACAAAGATCTATGCCGGTTGCGCGATATC
>JAYVCW010000011.1:0-4331 GCA_043749775.1 Acidobacteriaceae bacterium
TTACCTGAGGTTGAGGCATGAGCCGCGCCGGGCTGCGGCCGATATCACGACAGACGCGAGCATACTTCGCTGCGGTGAACCGCGCGAACGGGCCCACGACTATCTTTGATCCGTCGAAGGATATCGGGTTTCAACTGGATGCTCCGCCAGCACCCTGGATTGATTTGGGGTGGATAGAAAATTTTAAGAGGACCACTACGTCTCAAATCGAAGGGCTGAGTGCAGGCGCGGCAGGTGCGGTAGTTAGACAGGCACGTCACGCATTGGGTGCACGGGTGGAGTTTGAGTTTCGCGACTGGGGCAAATTGCAAATGGCGCTCGCTGGTGGAGCGGAGCACATGAACGTGCTAGCAAGCGACCCAAGTGCAAATCGGGCAGGATCTGGGGGAACAGCGTTGGCGGCGGTTCCGTTGCTCCCAGGTTCCACAGCTACGGAGCTTTTGTTGGGAGCTGGCGCCGTCGCTGGTTTTCGGAGTGGAGACTTAGTCGCCTGCGACGTGGATTATGCGCAACAGGTTGGGTATGTGGGTAGCGGAGTGGCGGCAGCCTATGTCACAAGTTCAGCGGACGTCAGGCAAGATGCCAACTACGTTCGGCGAGTGACATTCAACGTTGGGCGGGTGGCATTCACAACGTCTGGGTCATTGGTGCTTGCCCATGCGCTGCCGGGGGGCCCTCCCCTTGCGGGAGCCTCGGTGCAGAAAGTAATTGCGTTTGTGGATCGTGAAGGTGGGAAATTTCTTCAGCAATGGACTGCGTTGTTTGTGGCGGAGGACGAATCGGGCGGTAGAGTCTGTTTTTATTATCCGATTTTGAGTCCGTGTACCGTTAAGAGCGACTGGCTAAGAGAAAGCCTGGTAGAGATACAGAAACCTCTCGGACAGATGGCGTTGCATGCCGCCTTCATTTCACTTCCGACGATTGACGGGAACGATGCGGCCCTCGTCCTCAGTTATAGGAGTTACTTTCCATCCAGCAGTTCGCCGGTTTACTGACAACCGCGGCTCCGAGACAGACGATACCGATTCAGGTGTAGCAACTGCGATGAAAGCCATACGACGAAGCTTATGAAATTGCTGATCGACAATTCGGACGGCCTCGGGTTGCAGGATTATACGTCTGTTCTGGATCCTGTACAGCCTGCGAATCTTGTGCGCAAACTTAACCGGCCAGCAGAAATGAAGTTCGGTTTGACACCAGGGCGAGGAGCATTTGTGGTGCCCAAACTCCACGCTCGCGTTATACTTACTGCCGAAAGCGGGATGCATTTGTTTACGGGGTATACCGTCCAAACGCCAGTGGGCGCCTATGTTGGATGGGGAGATCGCGGCTCGGAGTATCGGTACGAAGTGAACGCACTCAGCGATGTCATGTTGATGGATGAGAAGTCGCCACCACCTCATCCTTCTTTCGTAAACCGGAGAACTGGCGATGCCTTCACACCTTGACTGAGGAAGCGCTTCCCAACTTTTTCGACCTAAGCGGCGTTGAGCTCGGGGACACGTGTCCCTACTTCAGCGTCGATCCGGCGAAGAAGTGGACGGACCTTGCCGCGGAAATTGCGCTGGCTGGTCGCTGCTCTTATCGCGACCTCAACGGGAAGCTGTACCTCGCGCCGCTTGGGGCGAGTACTTATGCACTGACGGAAGGGGACGCATCATTCTCTCCGACCGGGCTGCAATTGCAGAGCGTCAACCGTGTTGTGAATGATTTAACGATCCTCGGAGAGTTAGAGCCTGCCGCACATGTGAAAGACTTCTTTGTCGGGGACGGACACACGACGAAATTTCATCTATCACAGAGACCTTTTACACGCAGCAGTCGGGTTCCACTTTATGCCAGGACGATCCTAGACGAGAGTTACGCAATTCTCAATCCAACCCACTGGAATCTGAGTGATCCACTTGGAGTCATATCAGTTGAACAAGGCCAGTTGCTGGTGAACGGCGGGACCGGCGTTGACGGAGACACTTTTCTAACCTTCATTGAAGGCGTTGAGCTTGGCGGCGCGGCTCTGTTGAAGCACGGTGACGTCATTTTCACGGGTGCTTCGGACGGAATCATTGGCGGGTTATACGTGGCGGGAGCCTTCATCGGAGAATGCATTGCGGGATTTCGAGTTACTCGTTCAGGGCCTAATACGTCAATTCAGGCATTAGTGGGGGGATCGGTTGCGGGTATGCAGATAGTTACTCAGGTAGGACACCACTATGCGTTTTCCACTCAGCTGTATCCGGCTGAGGCTTATCGATCGCAACAAGTCTTTCATTCTTCGGTGCATGGGGTTGGCAACGCTTTGGGCGGCAGATCGATAGGATGTGACGTGCGAATTGTGTTGGAGGTCCAGGATATTAATCCGGGAAATCCGGCAACGCAGGTTGCCCCTGCGATCGTTCTTTATGACGGGGTAGTAACGAATGCGCCGGCGTTCTGCAACTATACGCTCGTTAACGCGGGCGAGATTCATGCCGCAATTGCGTTCACTTATATAACCCTACCGTTCGATGCATTGGTGCGGAGCACTTTGCCTGGTGCGAGCACGGTCACTGTGCTAACCGGATCGGTGCTTGAGGGCGCGCAATGCCGAGTTTCGTCTGGGCTCGCCGTGGAGTTTTATCCGGAATATATCCCAGCGGCCAATCAACAGATTGACGTAAGTTATCGAGGGCAGGGGCATGCGGCGGCTCGGGTTGTGAACTCGGACTCGGTTTCTGCGTTGAGCAACGGCAGAGATGATGGTGTGCGGGGGAATATTCGGCAGATTGGCTTACCTGTTCCGCGCACCTCGACTGATTGTGAGAATGCCGCGCTGGCGTTACTAGATGATGCAACGCGCGGGTGGGCGGGCGAATATCAAACGTGGTCAGCTTATTTGCCGGGCGGGACGAGCGATATCTTTCCTGGGGATGGACTGGCGATCAAAGTTCCTTCACAAGGGGCAATTGTTAATGCGATCATTGTCGAAATCAAAGTGTCACTAGGAAATTTTGGGGGCGAGAACAGCCGATACACTCTCCGATTTGTGGATGTGGGCGATCCTTCTTTGGACTTCGCATTTGTAACGGCACTAGTAAAGCAAAGGCAGGCGTTAGTGCCAATCGAGTCCACGCAGGTTGGAAATGCTTATCTAGATGATTTAACAAATGCAGATTTCACTAATGTGGGATCGACCACCGTTACTATCGACGCTGGCTTGACGCCAGTGGCCGGTGGCGGGATCGAGGTGCGGAACTCCGACGCCGGATGGGGAGTTACTAATAACCGCAACCTGATTGGGCGCTTCACGAGCGGCGTGTTTTCGCTTACGCGATATGCGAGATCTCAGGTTTACTTTCTGAAGAGCTTTGACAATAGTGTGCCGCCGAAATATTCCAGATATTCGGCGGCACTGCGTGTTGATTATCCGTTCTAGGCAATGAAAAGGTTTAGCCGATTTCCTCGCTCCAGCTTTCCAGAGACTTTTTAACCGCGAGCATAAATTGATCGGCCAGTGCGCCATCGATAATGCGGTGATCGTAGCCCAGAGTGAGATGGACCACTGAACGAATCGCGATGGAGTCGGCACCGTCTTTGTCAGTGATTACCATCGGTTGCTTGGCGATTCCGCCGATGCCCATGATTGCCACGTTGGGTTGATTGATGATGGGCAACCCGAAGACGGCGCCGAACTGGCCAGGGTTGGTAATGGTGAAGGTTGCGCCTTCGACGTCGGCAGGCATCAACTTCTTGGCTCTAGAACGCTCTCCTAAGTCGGTGATGCCGCGCTGGAGGCCGAGGAAGTTCAGTTCTCCGGCGTTCTTTAAAACGGGGACGATCAAGCCCCAATCCAGCGCAACGGCGATGCCGGCGTTGATCTGCTTGTGATAGCGAACGCTGTCGCCATCGAGCGAGGCGTTGACGATTGGGTATTGTTGAAGAGCAATGATCGCGGCGCGCACAAAAAATGGCATGAAGGTCAGACGAACGCCGTGGCGTTGCTCGAAGCCACTTTTCAGTTTGTTCCGCAGATTGACGATCCGGGTCATATCCACTTCGAACATGCAGTGAACATGGGCGCTGGTGCGACGCGATTCAATCATGCGCTGAGCGATGATTTTGCGCATTTGGGACATCGGGACAAGGTCGTCAGTAACCATTGACGGGGCGGGGGGCGTTGTGCGTGGTGCAGAGGGTGCGGCTGAACGTGCAACTGAGGCGACCGTTGGCTGAATGGTGGCGGTCTTGCGATTGTCCACGAAGTCGAGGACGTCTTGTTTGGTAACCCGGCCGCCGGTTCCTGTGCCGCTCAACTTGGCCAAGTCCACGTTGTGCTCCCGAGCCAACTTTCGCAC
>JAYVCW010000012.1:0-29191 GCA_043749775.1 Acidobacteriaceae bacterium
CCCGCTTACCGGGACATGTTTATGGCGGAAGGCTCGCATGAGGAATTTTCCGGCTTCGTCATCGCCCACTACGCCTACGGGCAGAACATTGACGCCCAGATCCGCGAGATTGTTGATCGCGTTGGCGCCCCCACCAGGAACAATTTTGCGGTCGCGATGCTTCAGAATGAGCACGGGCGCTTCGCGAGAGACGCGCGAAATTTCGCCGAAGACAAATTCGTCGGCGACCAGGTCGGCAAGAACGGTTACGGTGAGCTTGGGAAAAGATTCGACAAGCTTGCGGAGCCGCTCGTTTTCTTTAATGTGCTTGGTCATCGGATGCTGACTTGGACGCACCACCGGGCACGTCCTCAATCAACTCAAGATTTTCTCATGACCGGCGCATTTGCCTGGCAATTCTCGCCTGGATCGCATCGACTAAGTCATCAGGTCGGTCGAGAGTGAGAGTAAGCGAGGCGATCGCCAAGGGAGCTAACGAGTCGCGCCACGATTGCAGATTGATGGCATCTTTAGCGGTCGTAAGAAAACTTTCTGCGCCGGTCTGTCGCTGCCGGGTGTGTAAGTGCTCGACGTCTTTCGTAGTGTAGGGGTGGTGGTCGGGAAATTGTACTTCGGCGGCAGGAGTAATTCCGGCCGTGCGGACCTGATCGAAGAATTGCTGTGGACGGGCAATGCCGCAGAAGACGATCGGCTTTTCAACACCTGCCGGCACGGTTATCGTGCGACGCATATAAAAAAGCAGCTTTCGCTGCTCGAGCCGAGCAAGTTCCGGAATCTTCTGCGAATACTGAGCTTGGCTGTCGGGCAGAATAACGGCGTCCGCACGTTGCAGGGATGAGAGCGGTTCTCGCATTCTGCCGGAGGGAAGAAGATCGTCTGCAAGATCGCTTTCAGCGAGAAGGACAATATCAAAATCGCGGGCCAGCGAACGATGCTGGAAACCGTCATCCAAAATATGCAGCTGCGATTCGAATTTCTGTTCGGCGACTTGGCCGGCGGCGAAGCGGCTCTCGCCGACGACCACAGGAACACCAAGTTGGCGTGCCAAGAGCAAGGGCTCGTCGCCACACTGTGAGGGAATGCCATCCGAGTCAACGACTAGCACTCCGCGAGTTTTGCGGCCGTAGCCGCGCGACAATATATCGAAATTTATTTTGCGCGATTTAAGAAGTTCGCCAAGAGCAATTACGAATGGAGTTTTGCCCGTGCCTCCCACGGAAAGATTTCCAACGCTGATTACCGGTAGTCTTAACCGCTTCGGCTTGAGCACCTCGTGGTCGAACAATGAATTTCGCACCGAGGTGGCGACGCCATAGAGTTGAGCTAGCGGATTCATGATCGCTGCTCGCTGGCAGTGTCGGTTGGACGTAGAGAAGCGTGGAGCAATTGCGCCAGGGCCGCGACGGTTCTCGCGGTGGCGCCGCGTTGCGAATCGAGAGCGGCTAAAGCGTTTTGCCCTAACGTCGCGCGTTCCGTGGAGTTTTCGACAAGCTCAATCAAGGTGAGAGGCAATTCGGCCAAGCCCACGACTCGCACGGCATTATGGCTGACAAAGTAGTTGACGATATCGCGAAAGTTTTCGTAGTGATTGCCGGTGACTACCGCTACGCCGTACAGCGCGGGTTCAAGAATATTATGTCCGCCGCGAGGCACGAGGCTTCCGCCCACGAAGGCGACGGTGGCGAGCGAGTAGATCGACGACAGCTCTCCGATGCTGTCGATCAGAAAAACGCAGCCGTCGAGTGGTTCGTTCTTCCACAGCGAGCGGCGAAGCATTCGAAAGCCGAGTTGTTCTACCAGCCTGCCAACTTCAGCAAAGCGTTCTGCGTGACGTGGCGCTAGCATCAAGAGAGCTTTTGGATGGGCGGCAAGAATGTTGCGGAATGCCGAGAGTAACGAGCCCTCTTCTCCTTCAAGGGTGCTACCGCAGACGAGGACGGGACGAGTTCCCGACTCGCGAATATTTTCAGCGAGCGTCGCCACGATCGGCGGAGGAGGCGGGGGAGCAACATCAAACTTCAGGTTGCCAGTTACCATGACTTTTGATTCAAGTGCGCCAATCGCGATAAGGCGGTCGCGATCCGCATCGGTTTGCGGAAGAAACAAATCGATATTCACCAACACGGGCTTGAGCATAGCCCTCAGGCGCTTGTATCCAGGGTAGGAACGGTCAGAGATGCGGCAATTGATGACGGCGAGCCGGGCTCGGTTGCGCTTGGCTAGCTTAAGAAAGTTGGGCCAGAATTCGGTCTCCGCGATCACGACAAGACATGGCTTCAAATAATCAAAATAGGGCCGAATCGCGAAGGGAAGGTCCAGCGGAAAATAAAAGACGTTTTCTTCGCCGAAGCGCTTTGCCGCCAGTTTCTGGCCCGTGCTTGTGGTGGTCGAGATTACAACTCGGTGGGATGGAAATTGGCGACGAAGGCCTTCGATGACGCCGGCGGACGCGATGACTTCGCCAACCGATACGGCGTGAACCCAGATCGTCTCCCGATCAGAGCGGTCATTTTTGAGATGTGAGGGAACTTTTCCCAGTCGCTGCCGCAAGCCTGCGCGATATTTTCCGTGCTGCAACATCTGCACCAGCCAAAACGGCAGCGTCAGCAGGAAGAACAGCGCGAAGAGCAGGCTGTAGAGCGCATACATGAAGGAAAATCCATTCTAAATGGAGTGTGCAAGACTCATAATAGTTGTGAGCTGAGGCGGCGCGAAAATCGGCTGCGCGCATCCAACGGTTCGAGACCTATAATCCGAGCATGATCGAGCTTAATGGCCATGAATCACAGGCGGCGGCTGCGGAATCGACGCGAACCACGTGGCGGCGAGGGCTGGCCACATTCGTTTTAAGTCAGGTATTGGCCGGTTGCGCGTCGATGGCGGCAGCAAAGGAATTCATCATGCCTGGGTTGCAACCAGCGGCAACCTATGCGGCCCATGACGATCATCCTAACGAGCGGGTTGCGATTGCGGTTGAGCCTTACGACTCCGAGCAAAAAGCCTCGATATTTAGTGTGAAGTATCGCAATTACGGCTACATTCCAATCTTCTTTGTGATCACGAACGATGGAGACGAGCCGGTGTCACTCGTTGGCATGAAAGCACAGCTCAATACGAAAGATCGCAGCAAGCTTTTGCCGGCTAGCATCGATGACTTGCAGCGTCGGCTGTCTCGTCCAAAGCGCAATGACAGGCAGAATACGCTGCCAATCCCGCTACCAAAAAAAGAAGTGAAAGGCGGAGTCGACCGGAAGACGATGGATGAAATCGAGCAAGCGCAATTCGCAGCTCGCGCCGTCGAGCCGCATTCCACAGCGCGCGGTTTCTTGTTTTTTGACGCCTCAGACATTGAGAATCCGCTGGCTGGGGCTAGCTTCTATCTGGTTGGCCTCAAAGATGCCAAAGGCCACGAACTGATGTACTTCGAAGTACCCTTGGATAAATATTTAAGGGATAAATATTTAAGCGCGCCCACCAACCAGCACCCCTAGCGCCTTGCTTCCGCGACGCAGTTATAATTTCCGCTTATGGCGACCGCTTCAGCCCTTTCAGCGGATGTGCGAGCGAAGTATGAATCGGTGATCGGGCTTGAAGTTCACGTCCAACTGCTGACCGAATCTAAGATTTTTTGTTCCTGCTCGACTCGTTTCGGTTCCCCTCCGAACTCAAATGTTTGTCCCGTGTGTTTGGGGCTTCCTGGCGCGCTGCCGGTTTTGAACAAGAAGGCGGTTGAGTTCGCGGTGCTCGCCGCCATGGCTATTCAATGCAAAATTAATGAAGTTTCTGTCTTCGCGCGAAAGAATTATTTCTATCCCGACCTTCCCAAGGGTTATCAGATCTCGCAATATGACAAGCCGGTTGCGGAGCATGGGTTTATCGACATCGCAATTGACGGCGGCTTGAAAAAAATCGGTATCACGCGTTTGCATCTTGAGGAAGATGCCGGCAAGAGTTTGCATGAGGGTTTTGCTGATGCAGCCAGCAAGACTGCGATCGATCTGAATCGGACGGGCGTTGCGCTGGCTGAAATTGTTAGTGAGCCTGACATGCGGTCTCCCGCCGAAGCTTACGAATATTTAACCAGGCTGAAAGAGATCATTCTTTATACCGGCGTCAGTGACTGCAATATGGAGGAGGGCTCACTGCGATGCGATGCCAACATAAGCGTGCGTTTGAATGGCCAAAAAGAATTTGGCACTAAGACGGAGATCAAGAACGTCAATTCCTTCCGCTTCATTAAACAAGCTCTGGAATATGAGATTGAGCGGCACATAGGAATTCTTGAGTCGGGCGAGAAAATCACGCAAGAGACTCGGCTTTACAACGCAAATGAAGGCAAGACATACGGCATGCGGTCGAAAGAGAAAGCACATGACTACCGGTATTTTCCGGAACCCGATCTGCTTCCACTTGTTGTCGATGAGAAGTGGCAAGCGGCCATTCGAGCCCGGTTGCCCGAACTTCCGGAGGCGCGGCGTTCGCGAATGATTCAGGAATATGGCATTACCGCTGGCGATGCCCACACACTGACGTTGACGCTGGCGATGGCTGATCAATTTGAGTCGGTGGCGAAGAAATCGAAAAATCCGAAGCGGATTGCAAATCTTGTTCAAGGCGAGTTGTTAGGGCGATTAAAAGCTGCGGGCCTCGAACTGGAGCATTCTCCTATTTCGATGGCGGGAATTGCGGCGTCGGCGGATCTGGTTGAGGCTGGCACGATCTCGGGCAAGATGCTGAAAGACCTTTATGACTTAAGCTTTAATCGTGGCGAGGACTTTGCGGTGGTTTATGAGGCTGAGGGTCGCCCCGAGCAATCACGCGACACTTCGTCACTTGAAAAGCTTGCCGATGAGTTGATCGCAGCCAATCCAAAGCAGGTTGAGCAGTATCGCGCGGGAAAGAAAACGATGATTGGGTTTTTTGTTGGGCAGCTCATGAAGGCGTCAAAGGGACAGGCCAATCCGCAATTGGTGAATGAAGTTTTAACGAAAAAGCTTGAGGAATAAAGTTGGTGGTCGGGCCCCGCCGGGATCCTAGCGTGAATTTTGCCTACTTGGCGCCCAGGTTCTTAAGCACTTCTTCCGCGTACTGATTTTTGACTTTCGTGTCGTCCCGCAGGGTTTCATAATAAGCGGCCTTCAACAGCTGTTCCCGTCGCTCTCTCAACTGCTTGCGGATCGCCTGCTGCACGCGCGGATCGGCCAAGTCGCGTTGACCTGCCGGTTCCTTCGAAATTAGCTTTACGATCATGTAGCCGCCGACCTGGTGGTTGGGCCCAACCATTGGAATCACGGGCGTGAACTGGCCGGGCTTGAGCTTCATCACCGCATCGCGCGTGGCCGGGTCGGCTGACTTCAGGGCGGATTCGGGCGCCATTCCAAGATCGCCGCCGTTGTTGCTGGTTTCGGGATCTTCAGAGTAGTTCATCGCAAGAGTGGCGAAATCATCGCCGCTATCCAGACGATTTTGAATCATCTGAATTTTCTTGCGCGCCTCAACGTCATTTTGCGCCTTATTCTGCAGGTTACGCACCTGCGCGCCCACTACGCCGGTGACCATAATTTTGGCCAGATGGTATTGCGCTTCGATCAAATTGAATTCCGACTTATGGTCGTTGAAATATCCGGAGACATCCTGGTCGGTAATGTTGATACGGGAGGTAATTTCTTTGTTCAGAACTTTGTCACGGGTGAGAGATCTGCGCAAATCGCGCTTAAAGTCGTCAAGCGAGATTTTTTTATCTTGCAAACGCTTGTTGAAGTCTTCCGCGGTATAGGGAGACTTGATCTCGTTGAGCTTGCGGTCGACCTCCTCGTCGGTAGCGAGCAAGCCAAGTTTAGCGGCGCGCTGCATCAGAATTTCGGTTTCAATAAGCTCGTTCAGAATGCTGAGGCGAAGACTCACAGCCTGTTCTCCGGCGGGAGGTTGCTGGTCGGAGCCCGAGGTCTGATTCAGATAATATTTGTCGACTTCGCTGCGATAGATCTTGTAGCTGTTGACCGAGGCCATGACATCACCGCCGCTGCTATTGCGGTTACATCCGCCGAGCGCGAGCAGAATTAACGCGGCCGATAGCAATAAACCGGTTCGCATCAAGGTGCGATGATTATTCAAGTATGTCCTCCGCCAGCACGGCGAGTGATGAAACGATATTCCAAATCACGAGCGACAGGGTGAGCATCTCAGGCTTACTTCCCCGGCCCGTTTGCATGCGAATTTTTGCCGTCTTTCTTGTTTTCATCTTTGTGTGCCGGAGGTTGCACGCCCGCCTGTTTCAGGGCCATGTCGAGCGTTTGGCGGATTTCCTCCGCAGGCACGGCTCCATCCAATTTCTGGCCGTTGATAAACATGGCTGGCGTGGCGTCAACCCCCAGAGACTCGCCTTCCTTCATAGACACGCGGACCGCTTTTTCGTCCTGCGCTTTCACGCATGCTTGCAACTTGGAAGCATCCAGATTGTGTCTTTGACCTTGAATTGAGGCGAGCCGGTCGAGTTCTGCATTCTGCGCGTCATGGCCCTTTTGGCCGCTAATCGAGCTTTGATTGCTGTGCAGGTAGTCGGCGTACTCCCAGTAGGCGTCGCCACTCTGCGCTCCCAGGCAATCGGCGTCAACGGCCGCGTGCACCGCCCAGGGGTGAATTTCTTCCAAAGGATAGTTTTTGTAGACGAATGACACTTTATCGCCGTACTCCTTGAAGAATTCCGGAAAAAGTGTGTTGTGCAAACGCGAGCAGAAGGGACATTCAAAGTCATCGTAATTCACGACTTTGACCTTGGCGTCTTTGTTGCCGCGGACCGGCCTTCCGGTCACGTCGATTTTCTTCATCGTGTCCGCGTATGGATCGCTACCCAGATCCATCTTTGTGACGCGCATGAGCGTTTTGTGATCGTGTGAAAGTAGAAAGTCGAATTCCTGCTTTTTGGTGGAACTTGAAAACGTGACCGTCAAGGCATCAAACTCGGCAAACTCGCTGGAGTGAAGCGGGCCGAGCGAAACTTTCACATCAGGAGGAACCGAATAATGCGCTCGCACCTGGCGTTCGATGAGCGTCGACAGATCGGCGGACGACGGAGTTGAAGCGGACCCCGACGGTGGCATCTGCGCCGAGCAACCCAAGCATGCCACGACTAGAATAAGAGTTGCGAGCAAGCGCCGCACAATCATCAATGGAAATCACCTGATTCTTGTAAGTCGCCTGATTATCTCATGTCAGCCGACGGAGTCGTTTGCTGCAAAGCGCCGCGCTTAGCGGCCGCTGCGAAGCAAGTCCTCGGTCGTAAGCAACTGATTCATCGATCCCGAGCGGAAGCCCTCAAGGTCAAGCGTCACGAATTTGAAGCCCAGAGCCTTAAAGATATTAGTGAACTCGCGTGCCATCTCGATAGTGAGGGCGCGAGGCAGTTCATCGCGGGCTATCTCGATGCGGGCAATGTCCCCATGATGGCGCACTCGAAATTGCCGGAATCCGATCTTGCGCAGCGACTCTTCCCCGCGCTCGACGACACTTAGAGCCTCGGGCGTTACCGCTCTGCCGTATTCCATTCGAGACGAAAGGCAGGCGGAGGCAGGTTTATCCCATACTCTCAGCTCGGCTTGTTTTGCCAGCTCTCGGATCTCCGCTTTCCTTAAGCCGGCGTCAAGCAGCGGCGCAAGTACGTGATGCTGTTTCGCGGCCTCTTGGCCAGGACGAAAGTCGCCTTGATCGTCGGCGTTCACCCCGTAGGCGATGGCTGCAAATCCGTTCGCAGCGCGATAGTTTTCCATCACGTTGAACAGTTCATCCTTGCAGTGAAAACATCTCATCGCGTCGTTGCGAACGTAATCCGGATTTTCCAGTTCCCGAGTTTCGACGACCTCCACGGGAATGCCCCGTTCATTCACAAAGGCCAAGGCATCTTCGAGATGGGTTCGGGCCAGGCTGGCGGAGTCGGCGATGATTGCCCGCATGTTACTGCCCAGAACCTGATACGCCGCCCATGCGAGATACGCCGAATCCACACCGCCTGAATAGGCGATGAGCAAACGCGGATTTGTGGCGAGAATATGCCGGAGCCGATCTGCCTTCTCTTCGAGTATGTCCAGGGTGTTTGGATTCTGCATGTGAACTTAGGTTTTTTTTTTGCCTTCAAAGCGGCCTGACCTGCATTCTAGTAGAGTCGTTCCTGCCGCTTCAGGTTGCCAAAGGCCCCCACATTCGCCAGATTGAAAGAGAAGCGATATTGATTTTCGTTGCGGACGCTGCCGAGAGCGAAGCGGCGATACTCGAAGCTCGCCCCGCAGCAGTCCCAGTTGTAGGTGGTCTGCGCCATAACGTACTGCACCAACCCGCTGTTGGCATCGAAGCCTACGGCACTGACACCACTTATTCCTCGTTTCGTCGACTGGCCATACCCCCCTTGCAATCGAAACTGATGGAAATCGCGAGCGCTTGCGGCGAAGCCAAGCGAGTTGTCTAGCACTCGCAGAAAAGTGTCTCCTCCGGAGATCGTATAAGGGCCGGTGTGGTAGTTGACTAAGGCCATGCTGGAATTGATTCGCCCCGCTTTGAGATCATAGTCAAGGTCCCACGCGGTGTCGGTGTGTGCACTCGATTGAATGCGAAGCCTTGAAATGATCGGCGCGAAACGGCGAACGCCGCTGAGGAAGGCTACGCCAGTGAAGTCAGTGGTTGTGGCGAAAACATTTCTTACCGCGGGGTTTATGGCGTGGCCGAAGGTTGGATCAAAGAAATATTTTTGGCCGATTTCTAGACTTATAAACTCACGCGTGGCAGAGACACATGGAGAAGGTTCTGGGGCCATGTTTTGATCCCAAGGGAGAGTCGACCTTGTGGAACTGTCTCCAGTGGCTGGCGTTGGGGCCGGGGCATCACAATCCTTGCGCTTGGGATCGATCGCCTTCGCGTAAAGACGATTGATGACGGAATATTCAACCTCGTTGGTGTTGGTCAAAGTATCGGTCGCGTCGAAGCGCAGAATGTTCGCGAAGTTATCGACGCCGGTTACGTAGTCGTACCGTAACTTGGGTTCAACGACGTGCTTCCATTTGTGACCGAGCCACGGGTGTTCGAAAGCTCTCGACATTACAGGAGGACGAACTTCGACCAAAGTTTCGAGCGATTTGCGGTTGATAATGTCGTTCGTCGCTCGCTGCGTTTGAGCTGCGATGGCGGGCTGGAATTGTTCCGTATAGAGCGTGTCGCGAAGACCGAGCGCGGAACGAAACGACCAGCCGTTCCACTGCAGAGGGAGAACCAGGTTGGGAGCCAAGTCGAACCTGGCCACAAGCGATCCGGTCCGAAATCCGAGCTCGCGCCGCTGCAGGCCCTCGGCTGAGCTCTGAAATGACCAGTAGAGCGGCGTGTTGCCCCAGCGACGTTCTTCGCCCGACGCGAAAAAACTAGGGGCGTGCAGAATGCGGATGAGCTCGCTTTGCGTGATCGAGGCGCAATTCGTCTCGACCGCGGGATTGCAGACCTCAAAATTCTGGTAGCGTTCAGCCAGGGCGTTGATGTGAAAGCCATTGGTGGTGTTGCTGAGAAACACCTGAGACTTCACTTCGGAGTTGATGGCCTGGGAGTAGACGTCCGTGAAGGCGATGCGAAAAATAAATGAGCTCAAGTAGTCGACGTTTGCGATGCCGCGAAAGTTTCCAAATGGCTGTTCGGCGATGGCTCGTACGTCTTCGCCGCCCTGATTTTGCCGTGGCGTGCCGATCCCGCGATCCAGAACCCCCGTGTAGCCGACAAAATAGTAGGACGTGTCGGATGGCCGAGAGCGAAACGCCACGTGTTGGGCCCACCCGCGGCGGGAATAGAGATCCGCACCAAGAGAAAGATCGTTACTGCGATTGATCGCCCAGTACACAGAGTCGCTAAAGATGTAGCCCTTGATGTTGGAGTCTCCAATGCTCGGAATCAGAAAACCACTCTGTCGCTCGTTCTTCTTGACCGGGTGCGTGACAAACGGAAAATAGAAAATGGGGATGCGAAGTAGTTCGAATTTGCTGTAGTAGATCTTGGCGGTGCTATCCACATCGACCGAAATTTTGCGAGCGCTGAATTGCCATTTTGGATGCGGTAGTTCGCAGGTTGTTACCGTTCCGTGACGCACCAGATAATTGTCCGGCCCGTGCTTCTCCACGATCTTTCCGGTGAAGGCAAAAGGATTCGAAGTCGTCAACATGAAACGAGTTTTGTGCGGACGGAAGCCAACGGTTCCGATGGCACCGTATAAGATGCCGGTCTCGGTGTTGATGTTATACGTGCCATGGCTCGCTTCAACATGTTCCTGGTTCGGACCGCCATCGAGCAAGACGTGCCCTTCCAGTTCGCTGTCTCCGGTATCGGAGTTGTAGGTGATTTTATCGGCTCGCAACGTATAGGTACGATAGAGAATTTCGCAGTTTCCCCGCAGGTGGTAGATCGCGCCATCTTTTTCCTGCTCAACCGCCTTGATCGTTACATCTTCTTTGCGTTTTGCGGCGGCCGGACTCGAATCGGGGGGCGGCGTCTGACTGGTAACTATCCCGCCGAAGAGAAGCACATGACAGACCAGGGCAGCCGTGATAAAGATTCGAGAGCGGATGATCATTATCGGTAGGGTGCCTACGCGCTTCTTGCGGGTCTGGCCAAGCAATGACTGACCTTAGCATGCGAGCGCTGGGAGAAGCAAAGCTGCGAGAGCTTCTGTGAACTTTGAACTGGGTCTTCGAAATCTGCGTCCGGCCTTGCTCTGGTGACGGGCATTCTTCGCGATCTGCTCTTCAGGTATTCGTCGTATCTCGAAATTCGATAAAGGCAGGACTGATGACCACGGGGTTAACGAGTTTTTCCACTGAGGAAGATCCCGGGGCATTGCCCGCTGTTGGGACAAGTGACGTGGCAGAGGGTGAATGTCTTTCGCCATCCATTGACTCGGTTGACTCGGTGGAGAACGAAAGTTCGTCTGAGACGGATTCGGAGTCCTGGCGCGGAGAGGTTAGCGCCCGACTGCAGCGCTTCCGAACTCGCCGTAAGCCGAGCGGACCACGCTACCCTTCATTGTTGTTGCCGTTCGATCCTCCCGAATACCGGTATCGGCCATCGCCTCCGAGATCAGAAGGCTCCAGTGCTCTCGAGCCATGCGCAGCTTCAAACGCTGAACAAAGCGAAGCTCAAGAAGATGTCGAGATGGCAAATTCGCAATCGCTGCCGGCCGTAGGCGCGGTTGCAACCAACCGTTGGGCTGATCACCTGGAACTTTCCGCTAAGGTTATTGAATTCCCAAGGATCGCGGCGATTCCCGAAGTTCGCAGCAGTGACCTGGCCGATCCGGTTATAGACCGGCCGCGCATTGTGGAAGCTCCCGAAGTTTTGCCGCCTCCCCCCGCACTTGGCGGAATGCTGATGGAGGCTTATAGTCCGGCGCCCGGAATCCCTGGGATCAGCGACGAGCTGAATCTGCCTTGCGCACCCGCTTCGATCGTCCGGCGCGTGTTGGCGGCAACCGTCGACGTTAGCATTGTAGGATCGGCGATGGCCATGTTCACGGCGGTTTTCGATCGCATTAGCACAGGCCAGCTTCGCGAGAACCTCCTTCTTTCATTAGAGGCCCTCGGTGCCGCGGCGCTTTTGTTGTGGATGACATACGACTTCCTCTTTGTCGTCTATACCGGTTCGACGCCCGGCATCGCTCTTGCCCGTCTCGAACTGGCGGCATTCGATGGCAAGCCAATTCGTCGTAGCCGGAGACGTTGGCGCGTGATCGCATCTTTTCTCTCAGCACTTTCAGCCGGTCTCGGATATCTCTGGTGTTTTCTGGACGATCACGGGTTGTGCTGGCACGATCGCATCACGCGCACCTACCTGAAAAACGCAAATTAAATCAACCAATTTTCCTCGTTTTTGGCTACCCT
This sequence comes from Acidobacteriaceae bacterium, assembly GCA_043749775.1. Classification (GTDB taxonomy): domain Bacteria; phylum Acidobacteriota; class Terriglobia; order Terriglobales; family Acidobacteriaceae; genus Acidiflorens. Next base: position 11,898 of record JAYVCW010000012.1, read on the forward strand.
CTGATGACGGGCTCGGCGAACGCTCGGAGAAAATATCCTCTGCAGCAGTCGCGATGTTCGTGGTTTCCCGAGCTGTCGGCGGAGATCCTGAATTGTTGGGCTCGCGTCGAGAAAGATGCCATTGGGCCGTCCATGCCTCGCGGTACCCGGTCCACCGATGCTGTCGATCTGGCAAAACTACTTTCGTGGATGGCGTGAAACGAAACAATACTCAGCACTTGATACTCAGTATGCGAGCATCATAGAACAGGAGATCTCATGGACCGTCGTCGTTTCCTCGCGGCCACCGCAACCTTGATGGCCGGCGCGAGTCTGCCACCGCAGACAGTTGCGCAGAGCCAGGGTCGACCTGGCAAAACAAATTCTCTGGGAAGACTCACTCTGCCCATCAATCGAGGCTGGCGCTACAGCCGCGTATTTGTGGAGGGTGCCCGCAAGAAGGATTTCGACGATTCAGCGTTTGAGAAGGTCGTCGTGCCACACACGAATGTCCGCCTGCCATGGCATGGGTTCGACGAAAAACTCTATCAGTTTATTTCCACCTATCGCCGCCGGTTCAAGTTGCCGGCAGAGGCTCGAGGGCGGCACGTCTTCGTCGACTTCGAAGGCGTGATGACGGCCACTACAGTCTGGTTGAACGGAACGCGAGTCGGTGAATACAAGGGCGGGTATACACCCTTCTCGTTTGAACTCACCCCGCACCTCGATTTTGCCGGCGAAAATGTGCTGACAGTCGAGGTCGATTCCACCGAGCGGCCCGACATCCCACCTTTCGGTTATGAGATCGATTACCTCACGTTTGGTGGGATCTATCGCGAAGTCTCACTGCGAATCGTTCCCTCCACTTTCATCGAAAACATTTTTGCGAACCCGAAAGATGTTCTTTCCGGCAAGCCGAGCCTGAATGTCGAATGTTATCTGCAGACCCTGGAGCCTTCACATTCGCGGCTCACCCTGGAGGTCGAACTTCGCGACCGAGAACAGGTTCTGGCGAAAGCCAGTCAGCGAATTCCACCCTCTGGACCGACCAGCGAACCGGTCGCGCATTCCATTCCCCTGAACAACCTCGGTGCGATCCGGTTGTGGGACTTGGCAAATCGGAATCTGTACCAGGTTCATGCGCGCCTGTTGCGGGGGACGGAAATCATCGATAGCGATTCCCGTCGCGTCGGCTTTCGACAGGCACAGTTTACCGATCATGGCTTCGAATTGAACGGCAAGGTGATCAAACTCCGCGGGCTTGATCGACATCAGACATTTCCCTTTGTCGGCCAGGCGATGCCGGCACGTGTCCAGCGCCGGGATGCACAGATACTTCGCGAGCAGCTCAAGTGCAACATTGTTCGCACGTCGCACTACCCGCAATCGCGTCACTTTCTCGATGGTTGCGACGAATTAGGACTGCTGGTGCTCGAAGAAATTCCAGGCTGGCAGCACATCGGCGACGAGGCATGGAAGCAGCTTTCTATCGACAATGTCCGTCGCATGATACGTCGGGACTGGAATCATCCCTCGATCATCCTCTGGGGCGTTCGTATCAATGAATCCAAAGATGATCATGACTTCTACACTCGCACCAATGCCCTGGCTCACCAGCTCGATCCGACCCGCCAGACCGGCGGCATTCGCTACTTTCAAGAATCCGAATTTTTGGAAGATGTTTTTACGGTGAACGACTTCGGGTTTCCGTTGAAACCGCCGAATCACCCGCGCTATCTCAACACCGAATTCATTGGTCATACGTATCCCACCAAGACCATCGATAATGTGGAACGTCTGCAGGAGCACACGTTGCGCCACGCCCGAGTCCACGATCAGCTCGCATCGAATCCGCAGTACGCAGGCGGCATCGGATGGTGCGCTTTCGACTACAACACTCATGGCGATTTCGGTTCCGGCGACCGCCTCTGCTATCACGGCGTCACCGACATCTTCCGTGAACCCAAGCCCGCCGCCGGTTTCTATAAGTCGCAATGTGATCCGGCAGAAGAAATTGTCCTCGAACCCGCGTTTCACTGGGCTCGCGGCGACGCTTCAGTCGGGTTCTCTACCGCCGTGATCTGTTCCAATTGCGACCACATCAAGATCTACATCGCGAACGAATTAGTCACCGAAGTGGACCCTGACCGTAAACAATTCCCTCATCTTCAATATGCCCCTTTTGTCATTCAGCTTGGCGAGTTATTCCATAAATGGGGTGATCTGCGGCTGGAAGGCTACATTCAGGGTAAAAAGGTGATCGAGAAAAATTTGTCCGGAAAGGGCGTTGACACAAAGTTCACATTGCTTCCCGACGACACCAAACTGATCGCCGACGGCGCCGATGCGACTCGCGTCGTGCTCCGAGTGACTGACGAATTCGGCGCGATTTGCCCGTTCGCGAATCCGGTCATCAACTTGGAACTGGAAGGACCGGCGGAGATCATCGGCGAAAATCCATTCTCGCTAGTGGGCGGCACGGGGGCTGTGTGGGTGAGAGTGAAAGAGGAATCTGGCACGGTACGGCTCAAGGCGATCCACCCAACGTTAGGCGTTCAGGTGGCAACGTTCGAGGTGGCGGCCGCGACTTCGGACGTTGAAATCCCTTGAGTTGCACCGCACTTCAACCGACGGCTTAAATTCGCTCGGGGGATCGATTTTTTACTTGCCGACGCGAGAAGCTGACTGCAGGGCCAGGATAGAGGCCTTCACCTTCTCCGAAACGGCTTCCGTGTCGCGAACGGTGAGTCCGACGGTTGAGATCGGTTCACCGACTCGCATTTCAATCGGTTGGCATTTGATGTGGTAGGTGTTCATGGGCAAGAGTGCGAAGGTGTCTACCAGCGCAATGGGTACTATGTCGGCCTGAGCTTTGATGGCAAGAAAGAACGCTCCGGGCAGGAACGGTTGCAGTTGGCCGTTCGGAGTGCGGCCGCCTTCGGGAAAAATTACGAGAGGCATGCCTTCTCTTAAGCTGCGCAACGCCGACTTCACCGCGCCGATTGAGGCGGCAGGATTTTGCTGGTTGATGCAGACTTGCCCGGAACGCTTGAGGTGCCAGCCCACAAACGGATATGCCAGGAGTTCACTCTTGAAGACGATGCGAAACTGAAATGGCAGGTAGACGTAGAGAATCGGGATATCAAGCGCCGAGGCATGCGTGACGGCATAGACTTTGGGCTTCGAGTTCTCAATCGCGGCCGCTCCCAAAACTTTCACGGGCGACAAGATCGTCTTCATGACCAGCCACGACCAGAGGCGGGCGAACCTATGTTGCAGCCGACCGTCGCGATAAAAGACGGAGATGATGAGAGAGACCGTTCCCAGAACTACTGTGTAGAGCCAGATAAGGGTATTTAGAATGAAGTAAGAACGAAGTTGGCTTATCCACCCGTGGCGCTGCTTAGGCGCTTCCTCAATGGATGGGGCGGCCGGGACGGATTGAGCGGATGGAGCAGACCACCCGCCGTCTTCGCCGGAGCGCAAGTCCGTGCGCTCTCTCTCAGCTTCGGCAGTCGTGGCAATCTTGTTCACTCTTTATCTCAACCCGTCATAACGCAAAACGTCTCTAAGCGTCTGTAAGCATCTCTAAATTCTGAGCTAGAAACGCGTTGCCTAAGCCTACTCGAACTTTAGATGCGGACACCTAGAATACGCATCGCCTCGCCTACGACGTAAATCGATCCTGTCACTACGACGACCCCTTTTGAACCAGCAAGCTCCCGCGCACGATCGAGCGCCATAGCCACTTCTGGAGCCGTCTCGATGAGCCCGGGATCGATGCTGCGCGAAGCCGCCGCGCGAATTTCTTCGGTGGTCGCCGATCTCGGATTATCCGCGTGCGTTACCACTACATGAGCAGCCAGCGGAAACAAGATTTCCACGATTTCGCGAACCGCTTTATCTCGCATCACTCCAAAGACAATCGTAACGTGCCCCTGATCGAGTTGCGCTTCATACCTCGCAGACAAGGTGGAGCGCAGGGCCCACGCTCCGGCGGGATTGTGGGCGACGTCTAAGACATATTCGGGATGACCAATCCCGGCGGGGATAACCTGGAAACGCCCGGGCCAATCGGTCTCGCGAATTCCGCGTTCGATAGTTTGCGCGGTGATAGATTCCAGGCCCTGGCGGCGCAGCTCTTCGGCGGCGGCGATTGCCAGGGCGACATTGCGCAGTTGATGCCGGCCGGGAAGCGGCGAGTCGATGACGATCTGCGAGCCCATGACGTCGAGCGGATAGCGGTTGCGCGCGACCGCATGCTCCGTTTCGTTCAGGGTGGTCGAACTCGCCGGCGAGACCGGGGGCACGTAGGGCACGGCATTTATCGCTCGCGCGCCAAGATCAAGAATAGTGTTGCCGATGACGTCGTTCGCTTCGGGCATCTGCGGCAGGGTGACGACGACGCCTTTCGGACGGATGATGCCGGCCTTCTCACGAGCGATTTCGCCTATTGTTTCGCCGAGATATTTCTGATGGTCGAGCGAAATGTCGGTGACAATGCTCAGGCGCGGTTCGACCACGTTCGTCGCGTCAAGGCGTCCGCCCATGCCGACCTCGAGCACTGCCATTTCGGGACGGTTGAGCGCGAAATGCAAAAACGCCATAGCGGTCAGCATTTCGAAAAAACTCGGATGCCAGGGCAGCCTGCCATCTTCAACCAGATGCTGCGCAGCCTGTTCAACTTTGTCGTGCACAAGATCGAAATCTTCGTCGCTGATCGGCTTGCCGTCGAAGCGGATGCGTTCGTTGATGCGAATTAGATGCGGCGAGGTGTAGAGGGCGGTTTTCACTCCAGAGGCTTGCAGGATTGCGGCAAGCGTGGCACAGGTAGAACCTTTGCCGTTGGTTCCAGCTACGAGAACGCTGGGGAAACTTTGCTCGGGATTTCCCAAAGCAGCCAGCAGAACGCGCATGTGAGCGAGATCGAATTTATGCGCCGGGGTCTGCGCCAATTCGTGACCTAATTCGAACATCTGCTCAACTGCGGTTTGGTACGACATTTATTTCTTACTCCCGGCATTTCCTTCGTTACTTCGAAAGATTAATCGTCCTGCGCGCTGGTGAGTGTTACTAAAAAGCTATTTTATGACGGCTGAGCGATCCTTCGAGTCATCTACCATCCAACGGCGCTAGTGAAGCGTTGAGCCGCCTCCATGGTCATTGTGTTCGCTACCGATAAGATGAAGATCCGCTTCGAAATGGGGAGGAGAATTTCTGCAGATGCGGATTAGGCCGCCTGCACCATGAAATCCAGCGCACGGGCGATGTATTGCTTGAGCTCTTTGCGCGGGACGACTGCGTCCAGCATTCCGTGCTCGAGCAAAAACTCCGAGCGCTGGAAACCTACCGGCAGTTTTTGACGAATCGTCTGTTCGATCACGCGGGGTCCGGCGAAGCCAATCAGGGCGCCGGGCTCTGCGATATTAAGGTCGCCAAGCATCGCGAATGAAGCGGTGACGCCGCCGGTGGTGGGATCGGTCAATACAGATATGTACGGGATCTTCGCGGCGTAGAGTCGAGCTAAGGCGGCGGAAATTTTCGCGAGCTGCATCAGGCTTATGACGCCCTCCATCATGCGCGCCCCGCCAGAGGCAGAGACGATCACGATTGGGCGTCTCAACTCAATCGCCTTCTCGATTGCGCGGGTGATGGCCTCGCCGACCACGGCCCCCATGCTGCCGCCGATGAATGAATAAGCCATGGCGCTGATGATGATCGGGCGCCCGTTTAGCTTCCCGTGCGCGTTGATGATCGCATCCTTCAATCCCGTATCTTCTTTGGCAGCTCGCAGGCGTGAAGAATAGGCTTTGAGGTCGACGAATTTGAGTGGGTCGGTCGAGACAAGATTGCTGTCGAAGACCTCGTATTGATCGTCGTCCAGTAACTGGGCCAACCGGGCACGGGCGTCGATCCGGAAATGTTTAGCGCATTGCGGGCAGACGTTCAGATTGTCTTCGAGATCCTTTTTCCAGATTATTTGGCGGCAGCCGTCGCATTTTACCCAGAGGCCTTCGGTTCGGACTTTCTTTTCTCCCGAGGTATCAAGATGGCCGGATTGTCGTTTAAACCATGTCATAAATTTTGGGGCGGCTGGTCTTTGGGGCGGCTCGCCGACGGCTCCCTCCGCTGACGTTTAGATAACTTCTGCCTAATATTCGATGCCACGCTGCGCCATCACGCCTTTTTCGTAAGCGTGTTTTACCTGACGCATTTCGGTTACGGTGTCCGCGATTTCGACAATCGTCGGATGAGCATTCCGTCCGGTCAAGATTACGTGAACCATTTCCGGCTTTTGCTTTAGCGACTCCGCAACTTTGCCGGGGTCCAGCATACCGTAACTGATGGCATAGCTGATTTCGTCCAGGATCACTAAGTCCCAATCGCCCGATTGAATCGCGCTGTCTGCCTCTTTCCAAGCTTCTTCTACCATCTTTACGTCTTCCGGATCAGGCTTTTCTGCGCCGACTTTCACGAAGCCGCGCCCCATTTGCTTCATGATGAATTTATCCCCGAAAGCCTGGACGGCGTCGAGTTCTCCATAGTGCCACGAGCCTTTAAGGAATTGCAGCATGAGCACGCGCATGCCTTGGCCCACCGCGCGAAGGCCGGTACCCATAGCGGCGGTTGTCTTTCCCTTGCCGGGACCAGTGTTGACCATGATGAGACCGCGGCGAAGTTCTGACATTGATTTAGCGCAAAAAAGATTTAACGCAAAAAACGGAGTCAAGCGAAAAACGATTGTACCGGAGTTCGCGACGCGCGGCGGTGCAGTCGACGTAACGCGACCATCCGCGCCTCCGCACTAATCGAAAACCTACAGGTAATCCCCTAGGAATACATTGCACAGTATCAAGGCGAACTTCCTCAGGTGTCGACGGTAGTGCTGTCCGTATCTTGCTGACTCATAATCACAATAGTTTTGGTAGTGAGGTTGCAGTTTTGGTAATGAGGTTGCTCTTTCTGATTAAGAGGGACCATATGTTGGCAATAAACGCAGAGAAGCTCAACGATTTGGCGGTGGTCGAGTGCAAGGGAAGAATCGTTAGAAGTGAGTCCGTTTTTAAGCTACGCGATTACGTCCAGTCTCAGGCGCCGGCAAAGGTGATCGCGGTAGATTTGTCAGCCGTCGATGAGATTGGCGGCGGCGGCCTCGGGATGCTCGCGTTCCTCCAGCGCTGGGCGTCAGAGCGGGGTATCCGGTTCAAGTTATTCTCGCCATCGCGGGCAGTGATGAAGGGGCTGGCGCAGACTCGTTCAAGCCTGACTTTCGAAATTGCCAGCTTTCACGAAATGATGGGCCTGCTGGGTGAGGCTGACAGATTTTCGTCAGCCGCGTGAGGGGCTCCTGTTCTCTCGATGAAGTTCCCCTCCCGGCCTTCGATTTGCAACTTTCCTATAAATTCCACATCATTTGAGAATGCCTATCTCGCGGCAATTTCTCGTTCGCGCTCTTCCTTTTGCTCTATTCTTGACCGGGATCGCTGGCAGTTCGCTCGCGGAAATTGATCTGGTAGGAGATATCCGTCTCCGGCTCGCGCAAAACTCTGTCGCGGCCGCGCAATCCGAGCTTGCGGACTACAAGTCGCGGAACGGTGTCACGCCGGAATATCTGGAAGCGCTCTCCTGGATGGCTCGCGATACCGCGGCCAAAAACAATTGGGAGCAGGCGACCAGCTATGCGAGCGAAACGCGCAAGCTCTCCGAACAACAATTGCTGAAACGAAAACTGGATGCCGAGCCGCACCTGCCTCTCGCTCTAGGCGCGTCGTATGAAGTGCTGGCCCAGGCGATGGATCAGAAAGGCCAACACGCGCAGGCGGAAAACCTTTTGCGTACGGCGCTGGGAAAATACAAGAACACTTCGATCGCTGCCCGCCTGCAAAAAAATCTCAATCTCATCGGTTTGGTCGGCCAGCCTGCTCCGGCGTTGCAACAGGCGCAGTATCTCGGTCCAAAACCGCCGACGCTCGCCGCGGTTAAGGGCATGCCTGTCCTCTTATTTTTCTGGGCGCACTGGTGTATCGACTGCAAGGGTGAGGCCCCGATTATTGCGCGGCTGAAGCAGGAGTTTTCTCGCGATGGATTAGTCGTGATTGGTCCGACCCAATATTACGGATACGCGGCGCAGGGGAATGAGGCGTCTCCGGAGCAGGAGCGGGCCTACATCGAATCGGTCCGCGAGCGCTACTATGCGAGCTTGCAGGATATGCCGGTGCCGATCAGTAAGCAGAACTTCAACGCCTATGGCGCCAGCACCACCCCTACTCTGGTTGTCCTGAATAGGGACGGCAAGGTAGCGATGTACCATCCGGGCGCCCTCTCGTACGACGAACTGAGAGCCGCGGTGCAGAAGGCGGTAACACGGTAAAAAAAAGAAGCATGGCGGAACGAGTCCCCATTCGTGCCACAGTGCTCCAGGTCGCTCAGACACTCAGCCGCCGAGGTGCGGGGATCGCAAAACTATACGGGGGCTTCTTCCCGCCGACGTCCTTGAATTTCAATATAGACGTTGATGAGCGATACTGCGGCGGGAGTAACTCCGGGGATGCGCGAGGCTTGGCCTAATGTTTGCGGGACGACGTTTCCCAGCTTCTCCTGCATCTCTCGCGAGAGGCCGCTGACGGCTCGGTAGTCGAACCAGTCTGGGATGCGGCGCTGCTCGGCCTTTTTCAGCCGATCAATGGAACGCTGCTGCTGATCGAGATACCCGGCGTACTTGATTTCGGTTTCGACGGATTTTAATTCGTTGCGCACTTCAGACGAGAGCTCGGCGGACGAGAGCGCAGGGGATGAGAGCGCATTCGCAGCCAAATCAGCGCTCACGTCCGGGCTCGAGCTAATGCCTCTCTCAAAAAATGACGGGACCAGCTCTCGGAGCGTCGGCGCCAGTTTCTCAATCGTGATCTCAGGCCGCTTGAGCAACTGGGCCAAAGGCTGTCCAATCGCAGCAGACAAACCTCCAACCGCGGCAGACAAACCGACGACAGGTCTAGCCAAATCTGAAGGCAAGTGTGGTGACGAGCGACCGCGCTCGTCCATGCCGGACGCAGTTCCGCCAGCATCTCTCGCCAACGCCAGTTCCACCTTGGCCGCCATCACAGCCGTGACCTTGGTCTTTTCGAGAATTTGTTTTATTTCGTCAAGGCGGCGCTGCTTCGCTTCGAAGTCGGCCCATGCGAAATCTGTGATCAGTCCCACTCTGCGCCCGTGCGGAGTCAAACGCCGGTCGGCGTTGTCGATGCGCAAGTGCAAGCGGAACTCCGCGCGCGACGTGAACATTCGGTAAGGCTCGTTCGTGCCTTTCGAGATCAGATCGTCGATCAGGATTGCGGTATAGGCTTCGGTTCGATCGAGAACCAGCGGAGGCTCGCGTTTTACTTTGAGCGCTGCGTTAATTCCCGCCATCAGGCCCTGGCAGGCGGCCTCTTCGTATCCGGAGGTGCCGTTGATTTGCCCGGCCAGAAAAAGGCCCGGAATTTTCTTCACCTCAAGCGTGCGGCTCAATTCAGTGGGATCGATGGAATCGTATTCAATCGCGTAGCCCGGACGCATCATTTCGGCGGTCTCGAGCCCGGGAATCGACTTCAGGATGGCGAGCTGCACTTCGATCGGCAGTGACGTGCTCATGCCATTGACATAGATCTCGTGCGTGTTCAGGCCTTCGGGTTCGAGAAAAAGCTGGTGCGTCAGTTTGTCAGGAAACTTGACGATCTTGTCTTCGATCGACGGGCAATAGCGCGGTCCGGTGGATTGAATCTGGCCGCTGTACATCGGCGAGCGGTGCACGTTCTCGCGGATGATGCGGTGCGTTTCTTCGGTTGTGAATGCGATATAACAGGGGACTTGCGAGTCATGATGGGCGACCCGGCGGGTGCGGAAGCTGAATGGAGTTGGATCGACATCGCCCGGCTGGCGCTCGAAGCGCGACCAATCGATGGTGCGTCCATCGAGACGCGGCGGAGTTCCAGTCTTCAGACGGCATCCGCGGAGGCCCAGTTTCTTTAGCGCCTCCCCGAGAAGAACAGCGGCGGGCTCTCCGGAGCGGCCGGCAGCATATTGTTGCTCGCCGCAGTGAATCAGCCCATTGAGGAAGGTTCCAGTCGTGATGATGACGGCGTTGGCGGAAACGCGGCGCCCATCACGCAAAAGTACGCCGCGAATGACGTTCTCAGCTCGTGCCCCACTCTCTTCAGTCGCTGGGGATGTAGTTGACGGCTGAGAGCTGACAGCGGAAAGCGAATTCTCCAGAATTATGTCGCAGACTTCAGCCTGCTTGATGGTCAGGTTCGGCTGCGATTCAAGCACTTCGCGCATCTTGAGGCGATAGGCTTGTTTGTCGCACTGGGCACGCGGCGACCAGACGGCCGGCCCGCGGGATGTGTTGAGCAGGCGGAACTGGATTCCGACGGCGTCGGTAATTTCTCCCATGATGCCGCCGAGCGCGTCGACTTCACGCACAAGGTGGCCTTTTGCGATGCCTCCAATGGCGGGATTGCAAGACATCTGCGCGATGAGATCGACGTTAAGGGTGAACAGAGCTGTCTTCAGGCCCAGTCGAGCGGATGCCATGGCGGCTTCGCATCCGGCGTGGCCGGCGCCGACAATGGCTACGTCGAAATGTTCGTTGAAGGAGGGCATGAGTCAGCGCGGCGCAACTCTTGATTGTAACAATGTCCCACCGAGAGCACGGAAAGGCGCGAATTCTCTTGCCGTTTGCTCTCAACCTCTGTGGCTAATAACGAACGCTGCGCCGATGCAACGAGAAGCTCGCGCCTACGCGATACGAACCTAGCGGTATGACTGCGGCAGTGGGATTAGATTTTGAAACTGTCGCTGATGCCAGTACGGGTAGGCGACTGGGGGAGCACTTGCTGCATCCAGTTTTGCTACTTGCTCAGAGGTTAAGGTAAAAGTCGCGGCGAGCAAGTTATCGCGTAATTGCTGCTCGTTGCGCGCTCCTACGATTACGCTTGCGATGGTTGGCTTTCTTAGCAGCCAGTTCAAGGCTATCTGCGGAACAGTCTTCCCGGTTTCAGCGGATACTGCGTGAAGTGCGTCGACTACTTTGTAGAGATACTCGTCCGGCATTACGGGGCCGCCTTCGGCTGCTGTGTGCAGGCGGCTGACTTTAGGCTTCGGCTGGCCTCGGCGGATTTTGCCGGTGAGGCGTCCCCAGCCAAGCGGACTCCACACCAGGGCGCCCATGCCTTCGGAGATTGCCTGCGGCATCAGCTCCCATTCGTAATCACGGCCGATCAGGGAATAGTAGACCTGGTGGGCTACGTAGCGTGACCATCCGTAGCGCTCGCTGATGTCGATGGATTTTTGCAGGTGCCATCCGGAAAAGTTTGATGCGGCGATGTATCGTACTTTGCCTTCCCGTACGAAAGTGTCGAGTGTGCTCAGCGTTTCTTCGATCGGAGTGAGCGCGTCGAAGCCGTGCATGTGATAGACGTCGATGTAATCGGTCTTCAGGCGCTTCAGGCTGCCCTCAATTTGCCGTGCCAGGTGTGCGCGCGACGATCCGGCGTTGTTCGGGCCTTCGCCAAATGGAAACGTTGCCTTAGTGGAAACGAGAACCGTGTGGCGCGGGAGGTGCTTGATCGCCGCGCCCAGAATTTCTTCCGAATGCCCTTGCGAATACACGTCGGCCGTATCGAAAAAATTTACCCCCGCCTGCATACACACGTCGATTAGACGCGTCGCTTCGGCAGTGTCGGTATCTCCCCAGGCTTTGAAAAATTCGGATGATCCTCCGAAGGTCGCGGTTCCATAGCAGAGGACCGGGACTTTCAAGCCACTCTTACCTAGTTGACGGAATTCCATGCATGTTTGAGTGTGATCAGTGCTCGCGGGTCGCAAGGTTTTTATCAACGCGGAGTGAACCAAAAACAAGCGCAACCTGTCCCTCAGAAAACCGCGTGGTAGAAGTGTTGATCGCAACCGTGCTTGTGACACACTGGCTCGGGCCCGTATAGTGGATGCATTCGAGGTCATAAACAATCATGGAAACGACAGCATTTCTATCACTTCTTGAAGAGCGCATCCAGCGCTACGACTTGCTTACTCATCCTTTTTACAAGGCTTGGACCGCGGGAGAATTGAGCCGCGAAGACCTGCGCATGTATGCGGAGGATTATTATCCGCATGTCGAAGCATTTCCCGGCTATCTCGCTCAGCTCGGCGTTCGGTTGGAAGAGAGTGAGCTGCGCAGCGCGGTGCTCGCCAATATGGCCGACGAGAGTGGCGGTGAGACCCGTCTCGGCGAGCCGGAGCGCGCTCACCGCGCTCACCATGACCTTTGGCTCGACTTTGTGGAGGGGGTCGGCGGCAGCCGCGCTCCGAAGCCAGAGATGGTAGCGGAGGTTGCCGATCTGGTCGCGAAGTTCCAGCAGATTGCGAGCGAAGGAACGCCGGAAGAAGCACTGGCCGCGTTCTATGCTTACGAATCGCAGGTGCCTCGGGTGGCCAAGGAAAAAGAGCGCGGACTGCGTGAGCTTTACGGTACGGACGAAAAGACGCGGGCTTACTTTGCATTGCACGCGGTCGCGGACGTCTATCACTCTCAAGTGTGGCGTCAGCAATTGGAGAAGCGCGTTGGCGCCAACCCTTTCTCCGCCGACAAGGCATTGAGCGCAGCTGAGAATGTGGCGCAAGCTCTGTGGAACGTACTCGACGGCGCCGAATCGCGCCGGCTGGAGCGAGCATCCGTTTAGCTGGCCAAATTTAACAGTCCCCGACCAGCGATTCGTAATCCTGGTCGGGAACAAAGCTCAGTCGCTTGAGACGCACAGTGAATGATGACAGTGAATGATGTGGGTTAGCCATTCACCATGCTCATCATAGCTTCGGTGTATCTCTCTCCTGCTGCTGCTCCGGATGGAAACACGTCGCTGAGCCGCTTGATATCGCCGGGTGTCAACCTCACGTCGACCGCGGCGGCGTTTTCCTCTAAATACTTGCGACGCTTGGTGCCGGGGATGGGGACGATGTCGTCGCCCTGCGCCAGCACCCACGCCAGCGCCAGTTGTGACGGCTTGCAGTTTTTTTCGCGGGCTATTTCTGCGACCTTTTTCACGAGGTCTAAATTCTTTTGGAAGTTTTCGCCCTGAAAACGCGGCGAGTTGCGGCGGTAATCGTCTGCGGCAAGGTCTTCAAACTTATAGAATTGTCCTGTCAAAAAACCGCGGCCGAGCGGACTGTAAGCGACGAAGCCAATGCCGAGCTCGCGACAAGTCGCTAGAACTTCTTCTTCCGGATCGCGCGTCCAAAGTGAATACTCCGATTGCAAGGCGGCGATGGGATGAACTTTGAACGCACGCCGCAAGGTTGCGGGGCTGGCCTCGGACATTCCGATATACCGAATCTTGCCGGCCTTGACGAGTTCGGCCATGGCTCCTATGGTCTCTTCGATCGGGGTTTGCGCATCGACCCGGTGCTGGTAGTAAAGATCGATGTGGTCAACGCCCAGGCGTTTAAGGCTCGCATCGCAGGCCGCCTTTACGTATTCCGGCTTGCCATTGACGTTGCGGCCTGCCGGACTGTTTGGATCGCGAACGATGCCAAACTTCGTAGCCAGCACGACTTTATCGCGCTTGCCTTTGATTGTTCTTCCTACCAACTCCTCGTTTGTGCGGGGGCCATACGCATCAGCGGTGTCGAGAAAATTGATACCAAGTTCGAGTGCCCGGTGAATGGTCGCAACGGATTCGGAGTCATCGCGTCCGGCGTAGAACTCCGACATGCCCATGCAGCCGAGGCCAAGGGCTGAAACCTTCAGGCCGGAATTTCCAAGATTGCGGGTTTTCATGAGACCTCCTTAAACAGCGGCTATCGTTTTTGCCTTACTTTCCTGCTTGCTTTCTGCTTACTGTCTATAGATGACTAACCGGCTCGATGGGTGCCGGATTTATAGAATCCTCACAATTTTCTACGGCATCACTTCTTGCGAGAGAGTGCATTGGAGTTTCTATGGATCACACGCCGCCTTGGTTTGAACGGAAGTTTGACTTTACTTTTCCGATTGAGCTCTACCCGAATTTGTGTGCTCGGCTGCGTGGGACGCCTGCCCGCCTTGACGAAATCATTTTGGCGTCGCCGCGCGAGCGGCTGATCGCGAAACGCGGAGCCAACTGGTCGGCGCAAGAGCACGCCGGGCATTTGCTGGATATTGAATCGCTTTGGGCGGCGCGGGTCGAGGATTTCATCAGTGGAGAAACAACGCTCACCGCCGCTGACTTGAGTAATCGCAAAACTGATGAGGCGCACCATAACACGACATCAGCTGACGAAATTCTCGAAAAATTCAGGGCGTCTCGAATGGAAACGATGAGCTTGATCGAATCGCTTGACCGCGCTTTATTCACAAGTCTGTCCCTACATCCTCGGTTGAAGCAACCAATGAGAATGGTTGATCATTTGTACTTCGTTGCCGAGCATGACGACCATCATCTGGCGCGAATTTTCGAACTACTTCAAAGCGGTGACGTCGCCCTCAATCTGTAACGTCGGCCTCAATCTGTAACGTGAATGAGCGGCTTCGTCCGCTCAACTACATGGCCGATTTCGAGGGCGGGAACTCCAGCAGCGTTCAGAGCCTTCCGCAAGTCGTTTGCGGATTCCGATGCAACTGAAATGAGAAGTCCGCCAGCGGTCTGCGGATCGTAAAGGATTAATTTTTCTTCTTCAGATATTCCGCCGTCGTACCCGACATTGCATTCGGCAAAGTCGCGATTCGCTTTCAATCCATAGGGGATGTGGCCGGCGCGGATGCAGTCTAGCGCACCTTCAAGGTGCGGGACTTGTTTTGAATGCAGGATCAAGCTGACGTTTGACGCCAGAGCCAATTCGCGGGCGTGGCCAATCAGGCCGAAGCCCGTGATGTCCGTCAGGGCCCGGACCTGGTAAGGCTGAGTGCTGTCGGTTGGAGCGCCGGATCTGCGCTCTGCGTGGAGCGGCGGTGCGCCCATCTCCCCCCTTGGCGTTTCAACACCTAAAAATTTCGTGATCACCTCGGCGGCGGTCTTGTTCAGCGTAGTCATCGACTTTACGGCGGCATCGATCCAGCTCTGTTTCGCTACGCCTTTCTTTACAGCAGTCGAAATTACGCCTGTGCCCAGGGATTTGGTGAAGAGCAACTTGTCGCCGGGCTTGGCACCTTGATTGGCCAGCACGCGGTTGGGGTGCACGACTCCGGTAACCGAGTATCCGAATTTAGTTTCCTCGTCGCGGATGCTATGGCCGCCGATGACAGTGCATCCAGCTTCGATCATTTTTGACAGGCCGCCGGCCAGAATGCGTTCCAGAATTTCGAGGTCGCCTTTTTCCGGGAAACAGACGAGGGCGAGCGAGGTTAGCGGCTTGCCTCCCATGGCGTAGACGTCGCTCAGCGCATTAGTCGCGGCTATCTGCCCGAAGGTGTACGGGTCGTCGACGATCGGAGTGAAGAAGTCGACAGTCTGGACGAGCGCCGTCTCAGGCGTCAGGCGATAGACGCCTGCGTCGTCGGCGTGGTCGAAGCCGACTAGAACATTCGAGTCGTGTTGCCGGGCTAATTTCCCAAGCACCGTGTCCAGCGCCGCCGGACTCAGCTTGGACGCTCAACCAGCGGCTTTAACCGACTCCGTGAGGCGAAATGGTTTTGCTTCAGGCACGAGGAGATTGTACTGGAGAGAGCGGCGACATTTTTTTCGTTCTAGACAAATCATCAAGGGACTAAGCAACTATTTCGTACTGACTTGTGTGATCTGAAGGTCGGGGTAGGCGTGGTTCCATTGGGCGGAGATGTTCTCGAAGGTCAGGCGGAAGGGTTCGTTTTGGCCTGGCGCAAGCGGCGACATATTGAGGTCGACTGCTTCGTCGTAAGGCCCCGCCGTCCGAAGAACTTTGATGGCAACTTCTTCGCGCTGGGCGGTTTGTCCCATGTCGTCTTTGAAAGTTATTTGGACTACCGCGTGGGTTACGGTTTTGTCTCCGGTATTCGATACTTTGCCGTCTATGTAACTAACCGTTGCGCCCACAAAGTTTTGCGCGGCGCTTGTCTGCAGGTCTGAAAATTTTATGTTTGCGGCGTACGCAGGCGGCGTAGCGGGCTTGGGGCGTTCGCTTCGGAGAATCAGGGCAAGAATCGCTACCACAACTCCCAAAAGAACAATGCCTATCAGGATGGGACGGGCACCCGAACTTTCTTTTTCGATGGTCGGGTTGATTGTCGGCTGAAACAGGCCATCCATGGCCGGATTGTACTACCCGCTATCGGGAACCGGAGCTCGAGGACTTTGCGCTTCCTTGCTTACCGCCTGGGTTGATGCGGTAATTTTTGTATTCGATGGTGAGGGTGGCGTGGCCCCCGAGGCGAATATCGCTGTCGGATTCGTTCCGCCGCGGTACCCAGAAATCCCCAACTTTCATGTATTCATGGTGGATCGTGTTTTTTCTTGTCCAGAAAGACGGGTTCTGAGCGGGCTCGGCATCGATTTTAGTAACTGCGAAATCGTTGGCATCGACCCAGACTTTGCCGCGATATACGTACTTGCTTTTTGATTTCGGCACTACGGCCAGCACATATTGACCGCAGTTAGACGACGGATCATATCCGGTGAGGGCTATGTCGTAATTGTCGCGGTTCAGTAACGTCTTCTCGTGAACTTCAGGTTCTAACGCTTCTTTTTCGCTCTCCAGCAGGCGTTTGAACACGCGATCCATGATGAGTTTGGACCCGGAATGAGAGACGATTCTGAAAGTCTTTGTGGCGGGCCGATCGTAGGTAGCTTCGACTGTCATCTCGGCCTCGTGACTGCTCGGAAAGCCGTGATAGACAAGGCGGTACGTCCTGGTCGATTCGAGGTGACGCAGTGCTTGAGCGCGCACGTTGTCTCTCCGCTCCAGATTGGCAACTACTTGTTCAGCGGAAAGGCGGGTTCCCTCGCCGCAAGACAGCGACGGGTTGGCAGCGGCCGGTAACTGAGCGACCGACAACAGGCTAAGGAGAACCCTTAGCGTCATCTGGATGGAACACGGTATTGAGAGTTTCCACCGCACCATGGATTATTTTGTTTCAGCTTACCACTGCTTTTCAAAGTGATGTAGTTGAGCTTGAGGCGCGAAGGGAGACCGACTGTGATGCCGATTTCGGACTATCTGCTAGCGGAAACGAATCTTTGTCAGCCTGGTCTCAGTGCTGTCCTTTGGCCGCGGCGGTTGCAGCTTATGGACAACCATCATCGCCCACCGTGTTGGGTTGCGGGCGTATCCTATGCAACCTGCGCTGCGGTGAGTGTGGCGATCTGGACAGGCATCTTCCGCTTGATCTC
>JAYVCW010000013.1:0-4060 GCA_043749775.1 Acidobacteriaceae bacterium
CTGCCATGGAAGCGTCCTGATCTTTCAGCCTGCATTCGAAATGGCCGCGGCCTTTGCGAAAGAGTGACAGCTTCCAGAAGCTGGCGTCGCAATGGCGCAACACGCTGCCTAAAAAAAATACCTGCAGTCTTATGAAGTACCCAGCGACATCCGGATTTTGAATCGCACGCCGTATTTCACCGGCAAGTTCTGGAGTGACAATCTCATCCGCATCCAGCAAAAGAACCCAGTCATAAGCGAGAGGAAGCGTGTCCATCGCCCACTGGCGTTTCTTCGGCCAACCTCCGGCATAATTAAATTGCACGACGCTCGCACCATAAGAACGGGCAATCTCGGCGGTATCGTCAGTACTCTGTGAATCGATAACGTAGACTTCGCCGAAGCGGGCCAGAGATTCGAGACAACGAGGCAAATTACGCGCCTCGTTTCGAACGGGCACGATCACGCTGATTGGCAAAACCGGAGGAATGGCATGGGCGCGCAAGGCCGCTGACTCTGATTGTGTATCGATCAAACCTGCTCCGGATAGAACAAAGTGCTTCTATTCTAGCCGAATTGGAAGCGCCGCTGAGGGGGCGAGCGCCTCAGAAGTTATGTTCGTACCAGCGGTGCAAAGTGAAGAGCGACCAAGGTCTTGACCACGAGGTTTTTTCCTCAAGGAATTGGGTCCATATCTGGCGCACGGCAACAGGGTCGATTCCGAGCGCATCCCAATCGCCCTTTAGCAGCACAGTCTCCACCAAAGGCCTCATCTCCGCGTGCAGCCATCTTTCGAAAGGAAGGGTGAATCCGCGCTTTGGGCGGTTTACGATCTGGTGGGGCAATTCGACTCCGAGGTTTTTTAGCAGCAAGCTTTTTGTCGAATTTCGGTTCAACTTGTCGCTTCCGGGAACGCGAAAGCAGGCTTCGACGAGCGCGCGATCTAAAAAAGGGACGCGCAATTCGAGTCCGTGAGCCATGCTCATAAAATCGGAATCGCGCAGCAAAGTGTTGCGCATATAAAACTTCGACTCGAGATATGAAACGCGATTTACCGCATCCAGCGAATCACAATCCACGACCGCATCCTGCTGCAGACGAGCCAACGACTCGCCCGCCGCTTCGGCGCTTGAACTCGCGAACAGAGATTGGCGTTCGTCATTTGTGAAAAGCGCACGCACAAGAAAGTAAGGATGGGGTGTTGTTCCATCAACCGAGGCCAGTTGAGTCAGCTTGCGGTTACGATCACTTCCGCCGAGGGATTTTGCCGCCGCGACAATGGTCCTGCGTACGAACTCGGGCAAACGGTCGAATTGCTTTACTAATCCCTCCATCCTCGGCACCCAGCGAAAATTCGAATAGCCAGCGAACATCTCGTCCGCTCCCAAGCCGGTGAGGGCGACCGTGACGCCAGCTTCTCGCGCCTTCTGCGAAACAAGGTATGTGTTCACACCATCGATTGTGGGCTGATCCATGGCACTGAGCGCGCCCGGCAGGGCGTTCAGAGCATCTTGCTGCGAGACACGAATTTCGTGGTGGTCCGTTTTGAAAAAGCGGGCGACCTCCTGCGAATATTGTGCTTCGTTGAATTCTTTTTCCGCAAAGACTAAAGAGAACGTGCTCGGCCTCAACTTGCTGCGACTCAACAGGGCAACGAGCGCGCTCGAATCGATTCCTCCAGAGAGAAATACTCCAACCGGAACATCGCTCACCAGGTGAGATAGAACAGCGTGGTCCAGAATCGTACTCAATGTTTTTGTTGCAGAGGATTCGCCTTGAGGTGAAAGTTTCGGCGCAACTTCGGCCAGAGAGGGCGACGGGCGCCAATATTCGCGGAACTCTACTGAGCCTTTCTTTACCACCGCCCAGTGTGCGGCGGAGACAGAGCGAATATTTTCTACCAGCGTCCAAGGCTCGCATACCGACCCGAATTCGAGATAGCTCAAAATTCCGGTTGCATCCAAGCGACGTGGAATCAGGCCGGTCGAGAGTAGCGAACGCACCTCGGAAGCAAAAATAAAAAACTCCTCTGATCGATAGATGTAGAGCGGCTTGATTCCGAGACGATCACGAGCCAAAAATAATTGCTTTTTTTGGGCATCCCAGATGGCGAACGCGAACATGCCTTCGAGCCTTGATAGAAAGGAATCCCCCCAGACCCGATACGCTGCCAGGATCACTTCTGTATCGGACTGACTCTTGAAATTGACTCCAACCTTTTCTAATTCGTCGCGCAATTCGCGAAAGTTGTAGATTTCGCCGTTGTACACGATCCAGTTTCCGCTTACCGAATCATGCATGGGTTGGTGGCCGAGGAGTGACAGGTCAAGAATGGACAATCGCCGGTGCCCCAATCCGAGTTCCAACTCAGGCTCGGTCGCTCTCACCACTATCGTTCCAGAATCGTCAGGACCTCGATGAGCGAGCGCACTGGTCGCCCGTTCCAAGGCCCTCTTTGGGATGGATGATTTGAAGGCGAGGATGCCGACGATTCCGCACATGCGGCGGGATTAGCTCTCTTTCCTGGATCTTTCCTGGAACTTTTTTGAAACTTTCTTTCATCTTACCGCGAAGCCATCCGACTACCCGCTGAAACGGATGCCGCTTGGGCTCGGGCACGGGAGATTGGCAAGACCGAGTACCTAAATTTTTTCGAGTGCGATATCTTTGTTCCGAGCTTTGTTTCGAGCTTTGATTCGACGCTTCGGGTTCGAGGCGTGTGAAGATTTGACGTCGCGACGACGAGGCGCACGAATAGCGGGAGTGAGGTTGACTTGGCAATACTGGTGACGGGGGGAGCGGGCTACATTGGCAGTCACGCTGCGCGCACGCTGCGGCGTGAAGGGTACGAGGTTGTCATTTACGACAATTTGTCCACTGGATTTCGCCGCCTGACTGAAGGTTTTGAACTCGTCGAGGGCGACATAGGAGATGCGGCTGCTCTTAAGGCGGTACTCGGACGCGTCGACGCGGTGATGCATTTTGCAGCGGCCGCCTATGTAGGCGAGTCGGTCGAAAATCCGCGCAAATATTTCCAGAACAACGGACTCTCTGCCCTGCAGCTTTTAAACGCCACGTTGGACGCGGGAATCCGCCGCTTTATATTTTCTTCGACTTGTGCAGTTTATGGCGTACCTGACAAAGTCCCGATTACCGAAAAAACTCCCCGCGAACCGGTGAATCCATACTGTGCTTCGAAACTATTTTTTGAAAATGCGCTTGAAGCATACAGCCGAGCCTACAAACTGAGTTCAATTAGGCTTCGCTACTTCAATGCTTCTGGAGCGGACGAGAGTGGAGAGATAGGGGAATTACACAATCCCGAAACGCATCTCGTACCGCTGGCGCTCGAGGCTACAACGGCTAAAGGGCGTGAACTGCAAATTTTCGGAGATGATTATCCGACAGCCGATGGGACATGCATTCGTGACTATATTCACGTCAGCGATCTTGCCGACGCCCACGTGCGAGCATTGCAATATCTGGAGAAATTGCCCGATGAAAAGCGGGGCGACTCGCTGGCCTTAAACCTTGGCTCAGGGCGCGGCAATTCCGTTATGGAAGTCATGCAGGCAGCGGAAAAGGCGACTGGGCAACCAGTGCGACGAAAAATCGGGCCTCGACGCCCGGGCGATCCTCCTGCTTTGGTGGCGGACCCTGCGAAAGCGAAAAGTATTCTGGACTGGAGCGCCAAGCGTTCTCTCGACGAGATTATGTCGAGCGCGTGGCGATGGATGCAAAAGGGTTCGAGTTTAAAGTAAAGAGGGATCGACGACAGTCGGCGACCTCTTGTTCAGCGCAGTGCAAGAAATCTGTAGTTGCCGGCCGGTGTCATGACGGCAACTTTGCTGGGATTGCAGAAATGCAAATCCAATATGCCCTCTTCAGACGCGTACGCATTTAGTGATAGATCGCCAAGCCTCTCCGGTGGCGTGATTCCGGTTACTTGCTCAAGCTTGATGAGCCCTTTAACTTTGCGCGGAACGTCTAAACATTTTCCGGCGGCGACTTCACTAGCAGGCACATTTTCTGCTTTATAAATTTTAATCTGGGTTATTTGCGTTCCATCTCCGAGAGTGAA
>JAYVCW010000014.1:0-2932 GCA_043749775.1 Acidobacteriaceae bacterium
GCGGATGCGCCCCGTGCGATCCTGCTGCTCCGCCGCTGCGGGAATTACTTGATGGATGTGGGGATGCCGGAGGACGCTGCTCGTGTTTTGGAGCGAGCATTCGATCTCACCATTCATTCTGCTGAGAAATACAGCATCGGCGCAGATCGCGTCCGAGCTTTGATACGTGCTGAACAATTCTTTGAGGCAATCACAACTTCGGAAAAGCTGATCCTCCTCAGGCCGTCAGTGCATCCGAAGCCATGGACGTTGGACGAGATCGGATTGATGCACATCCAAGCGAGCTGGCAACTTGGAGGTTCAGTTCCGGAATTAGTAAGAGATTGCCTCGACGGCCTTGCCTTCCAAATGGCTTCGTCTGAGGAGATCGTATCGGCAGCCGTATGGCTCCTATCCGCAGCGGACAACCTTTGCGATTCCGCGCTGGGGTATGATACGTACAATAGAGTAGCCGGCCGCCTACGTACTGAAAGCGTGAGAACTGATACGCGCCTTCAATTCGAAATGATCTACCATTGTGCGTTCGGCGACAGAGATCTCGCGCGAGAGTGCGCGGACCAACTTGCAGAGTATGCTCGACGCGATTGTCCCCCGATCATCGCGTGTCGCCACTTACGTCATGCCGCATACGTGCATCAATGTCACGGCACACCCCAACGCTCAATCGCAATAGGGACCGAGTCATTTCTTTTTGCTGAACAAGCGAACGCCTCTCTGGCTATGGCCGTCTCTGCAGGTGTCATCGCCTCAATCTTCATGCAAATCGATGATTTAGATTCAGCGCGCGCCTGGCTGGTGCGAGCCCAGGAAGTCAACTCGCTGGAGGGGCATACCGTGGGACAATTGAACAACTTGAGCTATTTCGCGGAGCTAGCAATCAGACGCGGCGACGCAGATAATGCCGACTCGTTTCTGGCTCGTTCGCTCCCAGCCCTTGCGAAAGTTCAATCGACTCGAGGTAACGCGCGCAGGCATGCCCTGGAAACGCAAATCGCACTCATGCGGGGGGACCCGATCAGCGACGTGACGCTGCAGTCATTTCGCGACGTATTCGAGCAAACCAAGTCCATGTGCTTACAAGATTTTAACGCGGAGGCCTTGCTGCTTGCCTTGGAATCGGTGGGACAGTTCGCAGAGGCGCAGCTAGTTGCTAGTGAGTACGTATGCAAACATCGACGCGATTCTGGCGCATTGTGGCCGCAGCTACGAGTGGTGATCGATAGGCTTCTTACTGCTGCACCCGCGAGCACACACTAATGCGCAGACCCTCAAACGCGCCCTGAAGTCACTATTCGAGTCCGGAGCGCAGATCTGGGTAGAGCTCACGGAAGTACGCAAAAAAAGCGCATCGCGGCGAATCACGATACGCTTCATTGAGCGGTATTCCGAGCAACTACATAGCTCTCAATATGCGAGGTTGCTGACTCACACCGGTATTCGACTGCGGCGTTGGAATTCGCTGACCTGGAGCGAACAATAAGCCGAACACCGGGCTGCCGAGCAATTTATCGCAGATATAAGGGTCAAATTGCTTGGCGCGATACTTTATCAACTCCGAGCGCACTTGCGCTTCTCCAAGTGCCTTTCGATAAGGACGGTCGGTGGTCATTGCGTCGATCGTATCTGCGAACAACACGATTCGTGACGCAAGAGGAATTTGTTCCGCTGAAAGTCCGTCAGGATAGCCGCTTCCGTCCCAGTTCTCGTGATGATGGCGAACAGGGAGAACGATATCCGCCAAATGGGAGACGGTCATCACTAATTCCGCGCTCTTGATGGGATGCCCTTGCATCACTTCCCATTCAGCCGGCGTTAGTTTCTCTGGCTTTTGTAGTAACGGCGCGTAAATCTCGTGGATTTTCCCAACGTCGTGCAACAGCGCCGCTATGCGCACGCGCTCAACCTGCTGTCCGCCCAATCCGATCGCGCGAGCGATCAATTGAGAATAGTGCGCTACCCTTCGCGAGTGACCCGACGTATAGGGGTCGCGCGCCTCAATTGCCTTTACCATCAGCTCAAGCAGATCTTGATTTACGCGTTCCAGCTCCGAATTGGTCTTGTAAAGCTGGCGAACTCCAATGAGCGGGATGCACAGCGCGATAGCTCCCATGGCGCCCGAACTCACATACACCCATGCGAGCAAGTAGACGACCGGCGCCGAGAGCAAATCATACGGCAAGCTTGTGATGGTATTCTTGCTCCAGATATGGAAAAGATTACCCCCCTCGCTGACCGATATGACGCCTGCAACCAAGACGGTGTTAATTGCAAAGAATACTGTGATCAGAATCAACAGGGACAGCGCACTTACCCGCGCACCCTCTAGCAGTCGTACCGCTGGCGAGGAAAGCAGCGAGGTGCCGCCGACAAAGCGAAACACGATGGTTGCGACAGCAATGGCTGTCGAAACTTGCATTACGTTAAAGAGAAGTTTTATGGGAGCCGGGCGTTTCGAGATTTCTGCAAGAGAAATCGAAATTATCGCGGCAACCGCAGCGACCCAGGTCGGCGCAATTATGGCACCGGCTAACAGCGGAATGAACGCTATCGAGCCCGTGCCGCTTCGCGGCAAGTTGAATGTCAACAGTTGGACGAACAGTCCAATCGCGGCCATCCAAATTACGGCAACGATCGCAACTGGTGGTACATCTGGAGCGAGCAGAAACAACGCGCCGTTCGCGAGAACGGCGCAGACGCTTACTCCTCCGATATATACAACAGTGCGCGTTGCCATAATTTGAAAGTCCCCCCGGACGCTAGCTTATGCCCACAACTGCAAAGCCGACGAAACGACTCCACCGGTAATCACACGTATAACTTTCAGAACCAATCCTAGAGCATGCATTTCGCGTCACCCCCCTTTGAATAACAAAGTCGCGAGTCCAAAATGGAAACGCGCAAAGGTCGGCTCCGCTCAACTACTGTCATGCCC
>JAYVCW010000015.1:0-47124 GCA_043749775.1 Acidobacteriaceae bacterium
GATGCGACCATCGTGTTCCAAGACGATAAAATCACGCACATTCTCGCAAATTTCGGCAAGCGAGCGCGGCAGCAAGGTCCCGTCGCCGGAGTAGGCGGCGATCAAAGCGTGAATTTCTTCGGCGTCGGGAAGCAACGCTTCACGTGTGCGCATGGCTCGTCCAGTGCTTGCGCGAGGTGGCGGCTTTGTCGATTCTTATTGTTGTTGGCTTCGTCGATTTTGAGTTGCGGTGAAGCGCCGCATCCAAGGCTCGTACGACGACGTCAACGTGTTGCTTCTGCACGATGTAGGGTGGCAGGAATCGCAACACATTCTCGTGTGTCCGGTTGATGATGATGCCTTGCGCCAGCATGTACTGTGCGACAGCCTTCGCCGTTTCGGCGTCGCTCACTTCCATTGCCAACATCAGGCCGGCGCCGCGGACGTCGACCACTGATTGATGTTTCCTTTCTAAATCGCTCAAGCCCGCGCGAAAGTATTCGCCGATCTTTCCTACATGTTTCAGCAATGCCTTTTCCTGGCGCAGGAACTCGATCGCCACTGAGCAAGCTAAAGGCCCGCCTCCGAAGGTCGTTCCATGCATTCCAGGATGCATGCATCGTGCGACTCGCTCGCTCGTAAGGATGGCTCCGAGCGGCAATCCGCAAGCGAGAGGTTTAGCCACGGTGACGACATCCGGAAGAATGCCATAGCGCTGGTAGGCAAAATGGCAACCGGTGCGGCCAAGTCCCGACTGTATTTCGTCGAGTAATAACAGCGCTCCGCTCTCTTTGGTTCAATCGCGATGCGAGCCTGAGAAATTCTCGATCGACCGGGCAAATGCCGCCTTCGCCCTGAATGGTCTCGATGCAGATCGCGCACACATCGGAGTCGAACTTACGAAGGAGATCACCGACATCGTTGAACGCCACAAAACTTACGCCTGGCAGAAGAGGAACAAACGGCGCGCGATATTTTGGCTGCCCCGTCGTAGCCAGAGAACCGAAGGTGCGTCCATGGAAGGAATTATCCATTGCGAGAATTCGGGTTTTCGCTCGAAGTTTATGACGGCCACTATTTGAAGTCTTGACTCCTTTCGCCTGTTCCCGCGCGAATGCGCGAGCGATTTTCAGTGCGCCTTCCCACGCTTCCGTGCCGCTGTTGCAAAAGAAGGCGCGACCCAAACCGGATATTTCTGCCAGCAGCTTTGCAAGTTCTGCCTGGTACTCATGAAAAAAAAGATTCGAGCTGTGAATCAGCTTTCGGGACTGACGGCGGATCGTCCCCGTGATCGCCGGGTGATTGTGGCCGAGCGCATTCACACCGATACCACTCAGGAAATCGAGATAGCGCTTCCCATCCACGTCCCATACGTACACGCCGCGACCGCGCTCCAATAAAATTGGCTGGCGCTCATAAGTTGAAAGCAGGAATTTGGCTTCTTTGCGAGTGACGGAGGCGAGGGTCATGCTCGCAAGACCTCGGTACCGTATTCAATCTTCGAAAAATAAAATTGAGGCAGAACGTCAGCTTGTGATGCGGGCAGGATACGCACTCGACCGACTCCGGCTTTCAGTGCCTGCGTGCAGGCTTCGAGCTTCGGCATCATTCCGCCATTGACGACCGAATCTACGATGAGATTAGCCGCTTGTTTTATATCGAGGCGAGGCATCACTGATCCGTCGGCCTGCTTTACGCCCGCAACATCGGTGAGAAAAATTAACGCGTCAGCCTCACACGCCGCCGCGCATGCGGCCGCCATCTGATCGGCATTGACGTTGTAATACTGGCCATCGCCACCAAGCGCCACTGACGATAGAACCGGCACTCCTCCCTCAGCCCAGATCGCTCGGAGCCAGCGTGGTTCGGAAAAGCAGATTTCGCCCACAAACCCGAGATCATATTCGGCATCTTGCTTTTTACGGGCTCGGAAGACTCCGCCATCTCCGCCGCATAGGCCAATGGCGGGGTATCCGGCAGCCGCAATCGCGGCGACCACAGTTTTATTAATGATGCCGGCGAGCACCATCAACGCCACATCTCGCGTCTCCGCGTCGGTCACGCGCAAACCGTGGATGAAATCGCTTTGCTTCCCCAGCAATTTCAAGGTGCGTGTAAGCGCACTGCCACCGCCATGAACCACCGCAACCTCATGACCTTCGCTTGCCAGCTGGGACACCGCGACAGCGCATTTCCGCAGCGTTGGTTTGTCTTCCACCGCTGCGCCGCCGATCTTGATTACAATTTTCATCGCAGCCCCTCCGCTTCATCCCAGCCATACATCAGGTTCATATTCTGTACCGCCTGTCCGGCGGCGCCTTTCAGCAGATTGTCGAGACACGAAACAATAATTAAGCGCTGGCCATCGGGCGCAAGGGCGAAGCCCAAATCACAGTAATTGGTGTGTACCGAAGACTGTATTTCCGGCAGAGTGGACGGAGGATAAATGCGTATGAACTTCTTCCCCGTATACGAGTCGGCATAGCAATGCTGAATCTCGGACATAGTCGCCTTTCTTCTCAGGTGCACGTAGACGGTCGACAGAATGCCGCGCGGGATGGGCAAGAGGTGCGGCGTGAAGATTAACTCGGCGTCATCCAGTTTGAGTTGCTCAAGAATCTCGCCGGTGTGGCGGTGGCCAAAAACCGAATAGGCGGAAAAATTGTCCGCAACAGAAACAAAATGAGTGCGCGCCGAAGGCTCCTTCCCTGCCCCCGACACGCCTGACTTCGAATCGGAGATAATGCCGCGATCACGGTCGATAAGATCCAAGGAAAGCAACGGAGCGAGCGCCAGGATCACCGAAGTCGCATAACAGCCAGGATTAGCCACGAGGTCAGCCGAAGCGATGAGATCAGCATTCAACTCTGGCAGGCCGTAGACAGCTTGATCATCGAGTCGTGCCGCCGTGCCAGGGTCGGAGTCTTGGAAGCCGTAAACTTCGCGATGCCCTTTTTCTTTCAGCCGCCATGCTCCGCTAAGATCAACGACACGCATACCGTGCGCCAGCGCCGCCGGAACCAGATCGCGGGAGACTGCATGAGGCGTGGCCATGAAGAGCAAATCCACTTTTTGCTCTTGCAGAGCCTGCCACGAAAATGGATAGGAGGAGTTCGGGACGGTGCCGTTGCCGGGCAAGGGCTGCTTTTCGCCCCCTTCCGTCAGTGACTTTGAACCTGCGCCGTCGGACTCGGAGCGCCGGAAGAGCACAGGCGGATCAATGCGCGGATGGCGGTTTAAGAGGCGAGCTAGTTCCAGACCGGAATAACCAGTGGCTCCGAGCACCGCCGTTTTAGGCCGCTTGCACATGGAAGCATAATTATCCATCACTATGGATAATTATTCATTCTAGTGAATTGACGGACGATGTCAAGCAAGCGTTAAGACTTCATCTGCTCACAGATCGGACTGCTCTCAGATCGAATGAGTTCACCCTTGAGCAGTTCACCTAAAGGACGAGGACGGGTTGAGGATGGTGGCGGCCCGGCCCGTCCGGGTACGAAGGAGCCGGCGGCACCCACGATTCAGTAGCCGGTTACATGCGTAGCCGTGAATCGCTTGAGGTCCCGCCCGCTGCCGGCACATAACACTTTGTTGTGTAATCCATCACCATGCGGTCGGCGTTGAAGCGCCATCCCAAGGTGCGGATCGTCCGTTTCATTCGGCGGATCCAGCCGCGCGGCAGCCCGTCCCGATCACGCTGGTAGTAGAGGGGGATGACCTCGTCGCGCAGCACCCGCATCAGATCTTCGCCATCGCGAGCATCGTGAATGTTCAAGTCCGAGTGCGTTCTGCCGTTTCCGATGGCGAAACCGTTCATGCCGTCGTAAGCTTCCGCCCACCATCCATCAAGTACAGAAAGATTGAGCCCGCCATTCAGAACAACTTTCTGGCCGCTTGTGCCGGAGGCTTCCAGGGGACGCCGCGGATTGTTGAGCCAAACATCGACGCCTTGCACAAAGTGTCGTCCAACGTTGATGTCGTAGTCTTCGACAAAAACGAACCGCTCCGCGAATTTCGGATCGCGCATGAGCTGGGCCACTTCCTGCAAGACGCGCTTGCCGGGTTCGTCGAGTGGATGCGCCTTGCCGGCAAAAACGAATTGCACTGGCCGCTTGGGATCGTTCACCATGCTGGCGATTTTCTCGATGTCGGTCAAAATCAGGTTGGCGCGTTTGTAGGTTGCAAATCGTCGCGCGAATCCGATGGTTAAAGCGTCGGGGCTGAGCGCGCCCTCGAGTTGCTGCAAGGCTCCCCGAGGCTCTTCGCGACGCGCCGCCTGCTTGACGGCACGGCGGCGGACGAAATCGATGAGCTGCGATTTGAGATTGAAATGCGTCTCCCAAAGCTCGCCGTCATCGACGTCGTCGATGCCTTCCCAAATCTTCGCTTCGCTGCTGTGCTCCTGCCATCCCGCGCCGAGATGCCGGTCGTAAAGACGAAACATCTGCGGAGCAAGCCAGGAAGGAACGTGCACTCCGTTGGTGACGTGTCCGATGGGAACAGCGTCTTCGGCTTTGCCTTGCGACAAGCCCGTCCACATGGCGCGCGAAACTTCGCCATGCAGCGAGGAGACGGCGTTGGCGCGCCGCGACATTCGCAATCCAAGCACGGTCATGCAGAACGACTCGGTCATGCTCTCCGGATTTTCTCTGCCGATGGCCATGAAGGCCTGCTTTGAAAGGCCGAGCGACTCGCGTAGCGGTCCCAGGTGTTCTTCAATCAGGTCCGCGTCAAAGCGGTCGTGGCCCGCCGGAACAGGGGTGTGCGTTGTGAAAACAACTTCCCGCGAGACTTGAGGAACCGCTTTTTCGAACGTGACTCCTTCTTCTTCCATTCGTTGGCGAACCGCTTCGAGCACGGCAAAGCCGCTGTGGCCTTCGTTCAGATGAAGCACGCCCGGGGTAATTCCCATAGCTTTAAGAGCGCGCAACCCGCCCACGCCGAGCAGCAATTCCTGGTGAACACGCACGCGCCCATCGCCGCCATAGAGGCGTGAGGTCATGTGCCGGTCTTCGGGAGTGTTGCCTTCCACATCAGAATCAAGAAGGAACAGATCGCAGCGTCCAACTTTTACTCGCCAGACCTTTGCGTAGATTGGTCCGTGGCGCGTATCCACTTGCACCACCACCGGGCGGCCATTTTTTCCAATCGCGGCCTCCATTGGAAGCTGGTTGATATCGGTTTCAAGATATTCCTCGCGCTGCCACCCGTCACGATCGAGGCGTTGACGGAAGTATCCCTGGCCGTAAAACAGTCCAACTCCGACGAGCGGAATGCCGAGGTCAGATGCGCTCTTTATGTGATCGCCCGCTAGAACTCCAAGGCCTCCCGAATAAATCGGTAACGACTCGTGCAGTCCGAATTCGGCGGAGAAATAAGCTACCGGTCGTGGATACAATACGCCGGCGTGCCGGGCGCCCCACGTACGCTCGTGCTCCTGGTACTCACGCAGCCGGCGATACGCATAGTTAATGCGGCCGTGCAATGCCAGCTCAGTGGCGCGTTCTTCCAATTTCGCCAGCGGATATTCATTGAGCAGCGCGACCGGACTGTGGTTGAGTTGGCGCCATCGCAACGGATCAAGATCACGAAAGATGCCAGCCGAATCGCGGTCCCAGCTCCACCACAGGTTGCGAGCCAGCGCCCACAGCCGCTCCTGAACCGGAGCGACAAAGCGATCGAGCGTGCGCGCCTCGCTCACGACCGGGCCCACCGCGGTTGCGGCCTCGGCCAGCAGTCGAATTTCATTTTCCGGAAAGATACGCGGCTCCTTCGTCTGTACTACGAGCACACCTTGTAGAACTCCGCGATCGATGATGGGAACTCCAAGAAAGGATTGGTATGCGTCCTCGCCAGCTTCACTGAAATATTTGAACCGCGGATGCTGCTGGACTTGCTCGACCGACACTGGACGCACTTCCTCCGCGACCAGACCCGCGAGGCCTTCATTCACCGCCATGCGCAGCTTGCCAATACATTCTTTGCGCAGCCCGAGCGTCGCAGCGAGAACCAGGTTGGCGCGATCGGGCTCGAGCAGGTAGGCGGAGCAAACTTCCGTGCCGAAACGCCGCGCAATCAGCGCGACCACGTTCATCAAAGTTTCCGCAGGTTTACCGCGCTCCGCAGACAGGCTGGCCACTTCTTCCCAAGTCAGCACGTAGTTGGCATCGAGAGACTGCTGCTCGTCCTGACCTAACTCGATAGGCCGGTCCAAATTTGTTTCCATCGATTTGCTTCCTCAATCTTGCTACGACAATATCCCTTGATCTGCTATTTGCCGCCTAAGGGTCTAATAGTTGCACTGCTATGTAATTGTATCGGCTATAAAATCGAACGAGATAACTTCGCCATTTTTTTGATTACCGGGGTGCTGACTGAGGTAAAGCCTGCGCAGGCAAAGGGATGCGTCCCGTTGTCATCATGTTCGAACTTAATATGCGCGCGGGGCGAAGTCCAATTCGAAATGTTTATGGGGTCTATCGGCCCGGTCGGACATGACAGCAATGGAGGACGGGCGGGGTACCCGTCTCTCCATTTTTGACGTGTGTCATCAAACTACGCCTAAACTATCCTTGTGCCGGATGCAGAACGCGGAAGGTGCTGCCTCCGTTTGACCACACTAGAACGAGCGCATCCTGGCCCTTCGGAATGCTTGATAGGGCTTGCGACACGTCCGACGCCGATTTTGTCGACTTGCGATTCACTTCCATGATGACGTCGCCGCGTTGCAAGCCGGCGTTGTCGGCAGGGCTTCCCGGCTGGACGTCTTCGACCAGCGCTCCGTGGACGGAAGATTGCGCCTGCAGTTCACCGCGAGCTTCCGGAGTCAGCTCGCCGAGGTTCAATCCCCAACGTGCTTTGCCGTGCTCGCTTCCTGCGACTTCGTTGCTATGCGAGCCTCCAAGTGCTTCGAGCGTCACCGAAACGTCTTCGGTCTTGCCGTCACGCATGACTTGGAGATGAATTGCGTCCCCGGGCCGTTTTTGTCCGACTACCATCTGGAGTTGTCCAGCATCGGTCACGGTCTTTCCGTCGAGCTCGGTGATGACGTCCCCAGCGCGCAGTCCGGCTCGCGCTCCGGGTGCGTCCGGTTCAACATCGCTCACGAGCGCTCCCTGCGCTTTGTTCATGTGGAAGAACTTCGCATTGTCGGGAGTTACGTCGGCGATTTGTACTCCGATGAAGGCGTGGGTAATCTTGCCGTCGCGTATCAACGCGTCGACAGTCGGTTCGACAATCTGCGTCGGAATGGCGAAACCCATACCAGAGAACGACCCTGACGACGAAATCAGAAAAGTATTGATACCGATCAGTTCGCCGTGCGCGTTGACAAGCGCTCCGCCGGAGTTGCCGGGATTGATTGCCGCGTCGGTCTGAATGAATTCACCGGGTTTGCGACGATCGCTCGGATCGGGGTTCGGACGATTCAAGGCGCTGATGATCCCGCGCGTCACCGTGAAGCGGTACCCGTAGGGATTGCCGAAGGCGAGAACGGTTTGTCCCGGATGCAGACTTGCCGAGTTTCCCCACGGGACACTCGGCAGGTTATGACCATCGACCTTTATCACCGCGAGGTCGGTAAGCCCATCAGCACCCACGAGCTTCGCCGGCAGCACTTCGCGATTGCTCATAGTGACGCGAATGTCTACCGCTCCGTCGATTACGTGATGATTGGTGACGATGTAGCCGTCGGGCGAAATGATCACACCACTGCCGAGGCCGTGCTCCATTCGATTCTGCGGCTGCGGAGGGATGTGGAACTGGCGTCCCCCAAATGGGCTGTTAGGACCGAAGAACTGCTGCATGTCTGGCATCTCACCGCTTCCGCCTGCGTTTTGCTGGCCCTCAGACTTTGACGCCACCGTCACATTGACGACTGCGGGCGTGATTCGCGCAGCAAGCGTCTCCATGGCGTGATCGAGAGTGAGGAGCGCGGCCACGCTATTGTCATCTAAAGGCGCTACGGATGACGCTGGAGCGGCCGCCCTCGCCTGCCTGGTAAAGTTCAGCGTCGTGATGGTTCCGACGGTTGCCACGGCGAGTACCGCGGCGAATAGCCGGCGTGTTGCCAGGTTTTTGAACCCTTGTAGTCTGCTTTGTATTTGCATGTTTCTCCTTTGTAAATGCAACTTTTATTGCAACTAATTATCTAGTTGTTACTGCCAAAAAAAATTACTGGTCTAAATCGAGTTTGCCACGGGAATCTTCGACGCCGTTTGGGCCGTACTGATCCAGGTCACACTCCAAACCCTCACGATTATCTGGCCCTCTGCGTCTCCGTATTGCGCCGTCTCTACAAACATCAGAGTTTGAAACTGAGGCGCCACTTTGCGATTGTCGTTTTGTCTCACCGCCACGAACTGAGCAGCACTCTCATTTCCGGATCTGGATTCTTTCGCCATGATCGCGGGCTCAAGTGGAGGCGCAATTATTTTTTTGAGAGCTGGTTTCACCGCCGGAAGCCGCTCGTTTTTCTTTGTAGAAAATTTTGCCGCGGAAAAATTCAGCTTGGCCTGAACCGCTAACTCCTCCATCGACGGCGCTGCCGGCTGCGCGAGATCACTTGGCGTGGACGGGCGTACAAATGATGGGCGTACAAATGACGGGCGTGCCAATGACGGGTGTACCAGTGACACAGTGCTCTGAGTTGGCTGCTGGCCGAAGGCAATGAACTGCGGCGCTGGGGACGAGGCCGCCAGGCAGATCACTGAGAACACACCAACGACACCAACTGCGGGCGCCCAAACTCTGGTCTGAGCAATGCGATTTTTGTCGAGGATCTGCGCCAGACGCAACGATGCTTCCCGTGCCCGAGCGACTGCCGCCTGGGCCATCGACCACCCTCGGTGCGCGAAGCTTTTTTCGAGAAGTGAGACGAGGCAGTTCGCGTAGCCACGTGGATTGTCCGTCTCGGCCAGAACCGCATCGTCACAGGCCATTTCACGTTCCGTAGAAAGGCGGTCGTCGATCCACCACACCGCGGGATGGAAGAAAAATACGGCGCGTACAATTTTCTGGATCAGATTTGTCCAGTCGTCGCCGCGACGTAGATGGGCGAACTCGTGAAGCAGGATCGCGCTGAGGTCTGCTGGAGGAAGTTCCTGAAGTGTCCACTCCGGCAAAATGATTGTCCGCTTCCCTAAGCCGATCGCCGATGGCACGCGCGCCTCATCCGATAGGGCGATACGGATCTTCAATCGCGACTGCGATGCAAACGCTTCTACCGTTCTCCGGACACAAGGATCCAATCGGTTCGGGTCGATTACGCGACACTGTCGCCGCACAACTTGCATGCGCCAAACGCCCGCCGCTAAACGCAGCATTCCCGCCAAGGCTCCGATTGCCCAGATAGCGAAAATGAGGATTGCCCAACTCTCGGGGAGACTGAGCGTGGGACGCAATGTCGACTGCTCGAAGCCGGCGTTCTTTCCCAAGCCGCTTACTACCGGAAACGCAAATATCCCGACCAGCGCCACGAACCAAACTACGAATCTCGTGGCTGAATTCTGGCGTAACACTCGAAGTGACAGCCACGCGAAGAAAGCGATCACGAACCCGGCAGGAATGGCGTTGAAAATATGCTCAACTGAAAGGCGCGCCAGCGTTTCCATAGAAGCAAAGTTCATTTTGCCTCCGCGCGATCAAGCATTTGCCGCAGGCGCTTCATCTCGTCGGGCTCAAGCCCTTGATCTTCAAGGACGTTCAAAACAAGCTGCTCATGGGAGTCTTTGAAAAATCGGCTGACCAGATGCCGAATCTCCGAACGCGTTGCCTCTCTCTTCCCAACCAACGGCGTATACACGTGCGCCCGGCCGTCTTTTAAATGCCGCAAGTACTTTTTTTTCTCTAGAACGCGAATGGTCGTGAGCACCGAATTGTAGGCGAGAGCCGGCGTTTGAGTGATGGCATCAAGCACTTGCTGGACAGTCCCGGAACCTCTCGCCCACAGGACGTTCATAATCCTGAGTTCGGCTTCAGTCAACGTTCCAGACGGTCTTGGCGGCACAAATTCCCCCCTATTTTAATAGACGCGGAAGCTTTCAAAAAGTAACTAATTATTTAGTTGCCAGCTCCATTCGCGGAGTTGCCCGGGGCTTTGAAAACCGGTTCAGGGCGACGTTCAGGGCCGATCGTAGGGCGGATCAAAGAATCACCCGTTCATCGCCGACGCGCCGGGTCACCCGTTCACGATCCAAATATTCGAGGAGAGGAATCGCGTATTTGCGGCTGACGCCGGTCAAGGTTTTAAACGATCCGACATCAATTTTTGGGGAAGTAATTTTGAGCATCGCAAGTTTCGCTCGAAGATCCGCAAGAGCGGAGTGATGGAAGACCAGGTCATCGGAAATTTTTGTCAAAACCTTCTCGCGTAAAAGCAAGGTTACAATTTTTTGGGAGCGGACCTTGTCTACTTTCAGGCTAGCCAGCACTTCCTTGAGCGACGGCACTCTCAATCCCGCGGAGGCGAACGCCGCTTCGATGATTTTTTTTGATTCGGCCTCATCATCTTTCATGACCACTCCGCCACCGGCCAGGCGAACCGTCTCGCCGGAGGTCTCCAGCTTCTTTTCATCCACGAGTTTGCGCAGAACTCCGGAGAGAACCTCTGGGCCAAGCTTGGCGCGGGCGCGCAACTCCTCCTTGCTCATGCCAGAAACAAGAGGGTTAGCGTCATGGAATTTTTTCAGCGCCTGAAGCACGTCTGTTTTCGCTCGTACTATCGCCTCAGGCGCGAGAAGAACGGAATCGAAGTTTGTGAGGCCAGCTTTTGCAACGAGACTCGCGATCTCTTCGCGCCTCATATTCATTTCCGCGGGCACATCACCGAGGCGCATACCCGCACTTCCACGACGAGAAACTCGGGAGACAAGAACATCTTGCGGCGTGCCCTCGCGAATCGCCTGGAGAAACGAAATGGTATGCTCCGCGC
The DNA here is from genome assembly GCA_043749775.1 of Acidobacteriaceae bacterium. Taxonomy (GTDB): domain Bacteria; phylum Acidobacteriota; class Terriglobia; order Terriglobales; family Acidobacteriaceae; genus Acidiflorens. Next base: position 10,913 of record JAYVCW010000015.1, read on the forward strand.
TCTGTCTGCGGGCTGGATAAGGCGCATCAAGAACCCGTCCTCCGCCGATTGTGACGACCGGAGAAAATTGCCGCACGATGAAACGGTCTTCGGGCAACAGGAGCAGCGGTTCGGAGAATTTCAATTGCGCGAAGCAATCGTCGCCCGGCTTCATTTGCTTTGCTCCGTCGCCTTTCGAGCGATAGAGCCGTACCTCGGCGATCGATTCGCTTGTATGGCAATGAAAGTGGACGCGGGCTCCGTCTTTCAGTGGCTTGGCTGAACTGAGTAAAGAGAGCAGAACATCGGCTCGAGCAGTCGTGCGAAAGTTCTCGGGCTCAGCCACCGTCATTCCCCTCGCTAAGTCATCGGTAGCAAGTCCGGCAAGATTGACTGCGGTACGTTGCCCGGCGGTCGCAGCGTTGGCGGACGCCCCATGAACTTGGAGGCCGCGCACTCGCACCCGCCTTTGTGAAGGGAACAGTTCCATTTCCTGCTCTTTCCGAATCGTCCCGGCAACTAACGTCCCCGTGACCACCGTGCCGAATCCCTTCATGGTGAAAACCCGATCGATTGGCAAGCGAGCCAGGGCGTTAGAACTCCGGGCTGCAACTTCGCAGCCGACGCTCACGAGCGCAGCTTTCAGTTCGTCGAGGCCGGAGCCGCTAAGCGAACTTACGGCGATGATCGGCGCTTTTGAAGCGTCCAGAAAAGAACCGCGGACAAAATCTTCCACTTCAAGTCGCACGACTTCGAGTGTGTCGGCGTCGACCGCGTCCGCCTTAGTGAGCACGGTAATACCGCGGCGAATCGAAAGCAGGCGGCAGATGTCGAAATGCTCTCGCGTTTGCGGCTTGATGCCTTCATCGGCGGCGACAATAAGCAGCACCAGGTCGATGCCGCCAATGCCAGCGAGCATGTTGCGGACAAAGCGTTCGTGTCCCGGGACATCCACGAAACCAATTCGAAGCTGGCCACCGTCAGGGGTCGAGAGCTCGAGGTGGGCGAACCCAAGATCAATCGTGATGCCGCGACGCTTTTCCTCAGCCAGCCGATCGGCATCGATTCCAGTCAGCGCCTTCACCAACGAAGTTTTGCCGTGATCGATGTGTCCCGCAGTGCCGACGATGACCGACTTCATTTGCGTCAGTATACGGCCCGTGTAGTGTGTGGGGCGGACGCCCACGGGCGCAGCCTGGCAGAGCGAGAGAGCACCCGTTTCACACAACTGTTAACGCCATTTTTTTAGTCTTGGCCACAGGTCGGCGAGGGTGCCGGATTTGGCGCCGCGGCAGATGTAGACAGGAATGTCGCGCTCGAGCGCGTAGAAATTGTCGCGAGAGCTGCCGACGAGATCGACTCGTTCAAACAGTTTTTCCAACCTTTCGCGATGATCGTCGAGAACGATCAGGCACTCTCCGGTATATCCACGCGGTCCCCATAGCCACCACGATTGATGCCCACTCAAAGCCACAGGCAAGCCATATTTCTTTCCCAGAAAATCAATCGCCCCCGCTTGCCCGTAATCCTGCGCGAAGATTCCGCAATCGTTGCGCTCCGCAGCGGGAATTTTGTTCCATGCGATGGCCACCTGATCGACGATCTCATCCCAGCCAAACTGGTCGGCATAATATTGCGGCAGAATGGCACGTTCGTGGCTGTGCTCGGACGGTGGCGGCTTAATCGGAAGGAACCGCATGTAGCGGATGAATCCATCTATGGGAAAAACAGGGATCGTAAGCGGGGCAATCCACGCGCCGCCAGCGAGGAGAAGCAGGGCTAGCACAGGCTTGATCCAGAGCTGGCGGATGCGACCGATGACACTATCGACCACGACCGAGCCGGCCGCGAGGTAGACGGGATAGATCGGCGCCAAGTAATAATTCTTTCCCTTGAGCGCGACGAAAACGGCAAAGCTTACAAGGTAAGCCCAACCGAGAAAGCGCAGTCCCTTGAATCGTTGCGCGACTAGCAACGCGATGAGGCCAGCGATCCAAATAAAAGCCGAGGCGGGGTGGACCAGCAAAAATTGCTGCAATAAATACTGCGCCGGGGAGAGTACGACATCGCGGCCGTCAGCCTTGATATTGCGCATCAGTTCGACGAAAGGCCAATGGTGGGCAATGTTCCACAGAAGATTCGGCAATAAGATGACGAAGGCCGCGATGCCCCCAAGCCAAATCCACTTACTCAGAAAAACTTTCCGTTGCCCGGTGAAGAGCAATCCAAGCACGACTCCGAACCCGAGCACAAGAATCGAATATTTTTCTTGCAGTCCGATGCCCGCCACAACCCCGAACCACAGCCAGTTGCGCGGGTCGCGCGTCACCGCCAAAATGGCAAAATAAACGCAGCCCATCCAAAGCAGGACTTCTAAGCAGCAACTACTAGTGAGGAGCGTGCCCCCTGCCAGATAAATGGGCGCGATCAGGATCGTGACCGCGCTGAGAATTACGGCAAATCTTTTGCCACCAAGCTCGCGGGTGATCACACCGGTTAAGACGATCAGCGCGGCGTTGCAAAATGCTGGAAGAAGGCGAACGCTGCGCAAGGACTCGCCAAAAACAGCCAGAACGATGCGGCTGAGGATGGGCAGCAGCGGGGGTTGGTCGACGTATCCCCAGGCAGGGTGCCTGCCGCAGATGATGTAGTCGAACTCATCGCGGAAATATCCATAGCGGCCGTTGACGATCATATGCAGCACAAAGCTGAAGGCGGCGATGGCAGCGACGGCAAGCATGCCGCTGCTTTTCCAGTCGGTCGCTGTTGCGCGTTCGTAGGTGCGGTCGAATTGCGTGACGGGTTCAGACATGGTGGCGCCCAAGAATAACTAAAAAGTGCACAATTTTTGCACAAATATTTTCCTGGAAATTCTTCATGCGAAAAGTTATTCAAGATGCGACAATAAAGATTCCCCAATGACAACTTCTGCGATCAGTGCCGTCACACCGGAGACCATCCGGGAGCACGGCCTTACCCCGGACGAATTCGAAAAAATTAAGTCATTACTCGGCGGGCGCGAACCGACGCGAACCGAACTCGGCATCTTCAGTGTGATGTGGAGTGAGCACTGCTCTTACAAATCTTCGCGCGTTCATCTTAAGCGCTTGCCCACGCGCAGCAAGCTGGTCCTACAAGGTCCCGGCGAAAATGCGGGTATCGTCGATATCGGCGACGGGTGGGCCTGCGCTTTTAAGATTGAATCGCACAATCATCCTTCTTTTATCGAGCCTTTTCAGGGAGCGGCTACTGGCGTCGGCGGAATTCTCCGCGACATCTTCACCATGGGCGCACGGCCGGTTGCGATTATGGATTCGCTGCGGTTTGGGCCGATCAGGGCTGGCGAGGAGACGTCCCCCCGTCCGCGTAACGGTGAAGCGGGCGCCAGCCAAACGCAGCCCACGCAGGCTGAAATGCATAAAAATCATTCGGTGATGGAGGGTGTTGTTTCTGGCGTCGCTTCTTACGGGAATTGTTTTGGCGTTCCGAATCTTGGCGGCGAAGTGAAGTTCGAGGCTTGCTACTCCGGCAATCCTCTTGTAAATGCTTTCGCGCTGGGACTGGTACGCCGCGATCAGATTTTTTATGGACGCGCTTCGGGAGAAGGAAATCCCGTCATCTATGTGGGCTCAAAGACTGGGCGCGACGGCATTCATGGCGCAACCATGGCCAGCGAAGAATTCAGCACAGGCTCGGAAGCAAAGCGGCCGAATGTTCAGGTGGGCGATCCGTTTATGGAGAAACTGCTGCTGGAAGCCTGTCTCGAGGCCATGCAGGCAGGAGCGATCGTCGGGATTCAGGACATGGGCGCGGCTGGTTTGACTTGCTCAACCTGCGAGATGGGCGCGCGCGGCGGTACCGGGGTTGAGATCGAACTGGATCGTGTTCCGCAGCGCGAGACGGGCATGACGCCATACGAGATCATGCTTAGCGAATCGCAGGAGCGCATGTTGCTGGTCGCGCAGAAGGGTCGCGAGGGCGAAGTTTTTAGCGTCTTTCAAAAGTGGGGCCTCGACGCGGTTGAAGTTGGCCGCGTGACTTCGGATGCGACGATGCGCGTGCTTGAGCACGGCGAGGTTGTGGCGGAGATTCCGAACGCCGCTCTCACCGACGATGCGCCGGTTTACAAACGTCCGCTGGTTCGGTGGGAACCTCCAGTCGACCGCCAGAAGCCCGAACACATTCAGCTTGGCGAAGCGAAAGATTTCACGCCGCAACTCAAGCGTCTGCTGGCAAGCCCTAACATTTGCTCGAAGCGCTGGGTGTGGCAGCAATACGATCACATGGTGCAGACCAACACCGTTGAAGCTCCGGGAGCGGGCGATGCGGGCGTGATTCGGATCAAAGGCTCGAAGCGCGGATTGGCCATGGCTCTCGATGGAAATGGGCGTTGGTGCTATCTCGATCCGAAACTCGGCGCCATGCACGCCGTTGCCGAAGCGGCCCGCAAAGTGGCTTGCGCCGGAGCTACGCCGATTGGCGCAACCAACTGCCTGAACTTCGGCAATCCCGAGAAGCCGAATATTATGTGGCAGTTTTCGCAGGTCATTGACGGCATCACCAAAGCTTGCGAAGAACTTGACACTCCGATCACCGGAGGGAACGTCAGCTTTTATAACGAAACGCTCGGCGAGGGAATTTATCCAACCCCCGTGATCGGCGTTGTTGGGATTCTCGAAGACGTGCATAAATCGGCGAAGATGCACTTTGCGCGTGAAGGGCGCGACGCTGCAAGAAAGATCGTTTTGCTGCGTGCGAACGAAGCCGGAGATGCGGTTGACGCCGAAGTAGAATTTGGGTCGTCCGAATACGCAAAAGAAGTTTTGGGCGGAATTTGGGGATATCCTCCCGGATTAGACCTCGAGAAAGAAGCCACGCTGCAACGCGCACTGGTGGCCATTATTCAGGCTGGACTGGTTGAGTCCGCGCACGACTGCGCCGATGGCGGATTAGCGGCAGCTTTGGTTGAAGCCTCTCTGCCCGCGCAAACCGGGTGTAAAGTGCGGCTGCCAATAAGCAAATTGGCACTCGAATTCCTGCTTTTTGGCGAAGATGCGGGAAGAATTGTCGTAAGCTGCGACCCCGCGAAGCTTTCGCGAATCCAACAGGTAGCGGAGGAATTTGGAATTTTCGCCGATGTCTTGGGAGAGACCGGCGGCGATCGAGTTGAAATTTCAGCCGATGGCCCAATCGTAATCTCCGCTAGCATCGAGGAGTTGGGGGGCGCCTATGAAGGAGCGCTCGAAAAGGCTTTGAAGACGGACCCCGTGGCTGCTATCGCACATTAATATTTTTCGATTCTGACGGGCGAGTATAGCTAGAGGTTAAGAACTAGAAAATGCCTTTCGACAAATTTCGCGAAGAATGTGGAGTGGTGGCGATTCATGCACACCCAGAGGCGGAAAAACTTGCCTATCTGGGACTGCACGCTCTGCAGCATCGAGGGCAGGAGTCGGCGGGCATTGTCACGTCCGACGGCGAACGCCTGCGCCAGCACAAGGCGATGGGTCTGGTTGCAGACATCTTCGGGCACGACGTGCTTTCTTCGATGCGCGGAGCTCTTGCTATCGGACACACACGCTATTCGACGGCGGGCGATTCTGCTTTGCTCAACGCGCAGCCCATCATGGTGCAATCGAATAAGGGCACCATTGCAATTGCCCACAACGGAAATCTCGTCAATGCTCAAGCAATCCGCGCGAAGCTCGAGGGGCAGGGCTCGATTTTTCAGACGAGCAGCGACACCGAAGTTCTCGTGCACTTGATCGCGTTGTCACGCGAGCAGACACTGCCTGACGCGATTGCCGACGCGCTGCGACGCGTTGAAGGCGCTTTCTCGCTGGTGATGATCAGCCGTGACCGCATCTTTGCAGCCCGTGATCCGCGCGGCTTCCGGCCTTTGGCGATGGGTCGCATTCGCGCCATGACGAGTGAGAAGAAAGACACCATCGTCTTTGCTTCGGAGACCTGCGCATTTGATTTGCTGGGGGCAACCTATGAGCGCGACGTCAAGCCGGGCGAACTTGTTATCGTCGGCCCGGAGGGAATCAGCTCGCGTTTTTATTCGCCATCGCCCGCCCAGTCGAGCTGTATTTTTGAGCATGTTTATTTTTCCCGGCCTGACAGTTTGGTGTTCGGCAGGTCGGTCGACCAGAGCCGGGATGCCATGGGAAGGCAGCTCGCACGCGAAGCCCCGGTCGATGCCGATATCGTCGTGCCCGTTCCTGACTCAGGCAATACCGCCGCCATTGGATACGCGGCGGAGAGCGGCATTCCGTTTCGTCTCGCCCTGATTCGCAATCATTACATCGGCCGGACTTTTATCGAGCCGCAACAATCAGTGCGCGATTTCGGGGTACGACTTAAGCTGAACGCGGTGCGTAGCTTGCTCGAGGGCAAGCTTGTCATTTTGATTGATGATTCGATCGTCCGCGGCACTACCAGCAAGAAGATTGTGCGCATGATTCGAAACGCCGGCGCCAAAGAGGTCCACATGCGGATTTCCTGTCCGCCAACGATTTCGCCGTGTTTTTACGGGGTGGATACGCCGTCAAAAAAAGAATTAATCGCAGCGAACAAGAGCATCGATGAAATTCGTAATTTTATCGTCGCCGACTCTCTGGCATACCTCTCGCTTGAGGGACTCATGAAGGCTTGCGGCGATGGCGATAAGACCAGCTACTGCTCTGCTTGTTACACCGGGAATTATCCGACGAAAATCGACGTCGAAGAAATTCTCCCCGCCACGATCACGCCTTAGCCTCGATTGTTTGTCTACTTCGTGCGATGGTATGCTTTGCATCTGTAACCTCCCGCCAAAGTCACTATGCGTTCTAAGTTGTCAATGTTTGCGAAGGGAATCCCTTTGGTGAACGGCTCGCCGACTCAAAGTGAAGCGAACTCATCAAAACTTCTCAGACTCTGTCTATCTCCTCGCTCTCGCCCTGAGTCGCACTCGCGCTCCTTAGCGATCTTTTTCGCTTTCCTCGTCTTGGTCTCCGCACCGCTTCTCGCGCAAAGTCCTAGCGGCGCGTTACGTGGAGAGGTCAAAGACACTACTTCCGCGCGAGTGCCAGGGGCGAGGGTTAAAGTTCAATCGCGCGGTTCGCAAGCAAGTCGCGAAACTTTTGCCGACGAGCGCGGTGAGTTCCGAATCGACGGACTGCTGCCGGCTGTTTATCGAGTGATTGTCATGGCACCCGGATTCTCTGATGCGTCGGCTGATATCGAAATCGCGGTGACAACGGTGCGCGATATCACTGTAGTGCTCAAGCCTCACGGAGAGCTGGAGACGCTGCGTGTGCGCGGGAGTATTCCATCGATCACGGCGCAGTCGATCGACACGGCTAGTGCCGTGCATCAAGGAGTCGTCACCGAACAGGATCTCGATAGGTTGCCGCTTGCGGGACGCAGCTTCGCGAATATTGCGTATTTAGTTCCGGGGACGGAGCCGGTGGAACCATCGGATCCAACGAAAGCGCGAATCACAGCTGTATCGACGGGGGGAAGTTCAGGCCTGAATAACGAACTGTCCGTCGATGGTGGGGACAACTCCGATGACTGGATCGGCGGCTTCCTGCAAAATTTCTCGCCTGACAGTATTCAGGAATTCTCTGTGCGCACTACCAACGAGGACGCGGACACGGGAGGAACGACGGCGGCCTCTGTGGTTATCACAACTAAGCACGGAACCAATGAATGGCACGGCAGTGGCGCGATTTACAAGCGGGGATCAGCACTCAATGCCAGATTTCCGATTGAGAACCCGGCTGACAGTTGCGTTGCGGACTCGTGCACTCGCAATCCCAAGCAGCCATTTTCACGACAAAATTATGTACAGACAGTTGGTGGTCCGCTGGCTCGGAATAGGCTTTGGTTCTTCGAGTCTGTTGAGCACGTTCACGAGAATGCCAGCATCGCTTATAGCCCGGCGAGCGCTTCTCAGTTCGAGGCGCTGGCACAGTTGGCGGCCGCGGGCCTAATCCAAGTCAACGGGACAACGGTAAATTCGATTCCTGTTCCGCGATCGGTCTCCGTTCCTTTCCGTGATTATCTGGGATCAATACGGGCTGATTGGGCGCAATCTTCAAAATCGCAGTGGTTTCTGCGAACATCCATTGATAGTTACATCACGCGCAACGCGCTGGTACAGCAGGCCACGCTGCCTTCGACCGGGTTGACCACTCACAATAACTATTTCAATACCGTGCTCAGCAACACTTACGCATTCAGCCCAACGTGGCTCGGCACTTTCATCTTTGACGCCAGTGAACTACATCTGACCCAAACACGGAACTCAAACTTGGGATTCGCTTTGCAGTTTCCATTTAGCTTGACCTCACTTACCGTGTCGGGATTCGAAACTTTTGGCGACAACCAATTTGCCACGCCGATCACGGCTTTTCCTGAAGTACGCAACCAGCAGAAATATCAGTTTCGCTACGACGTGAGCCGCGCGACGGGCGATCACTCATTAAAATTCGGGATTAATTTTATTCATGAGCCCGTCCTCGGCGGCGTACTACCGGCAACAGCTGAAACGCTTGTGACGTTTCCGAACGATCCCAGCGTCTACACACAAAGTGTGACGAACCTCGCGAAGTTCCCAGTCGATCTCGAGGCGGGCGCAGCTAGTACTCCGGCGGGCGATGGATGGTTCTCCCAGAACATTCAGCGTCTCGGGCTTTACGCCCAGGATTCGTTTCGTGTGTCGGATCACTTGACGATAAATTACGGGCTCCGCTACCAGACGACCTTCGGACTCTTCGTGGCCTCCGGACGAAACCAGGCCAGTAACCCGGTTTTCTCTCTTTTGCCGTTGGATGGAGTGCCAATCGCTCTGCCACACGATGACCGCAAGCAGTTCGCGCCGAGATTGGGAATTGCGTACTCGCCTGGGCGGAGCGAGAAAACCGTGATTCGCGCGGGCTTTGGATTGTTCTACAACGACCTGGCACAGACGGGGTGGGCGACCGCGTTTCAGGCCGTCAACGGAGGCGTTGATAGTAGCCCGCTTTCGTACATCGATCCTCATTATCGAGCGCCCTACAACATTCACACGACCGTCGGCGCGCAGCGCGCACTCAGCGAGCGATGGAGCATCAGCGCCGACTTCACTCACGAGCAAGGCAACCACGGCTATCGGGCCTACGCGTTCCCGGAGTTCAACCTTTACAGGTCTGACAACCGATCAAGCTATAACGCCTTGATGATTCACCTGCAGGGTGACGTCGCGCGCCGGTTTAGTCTGGTCGCAAACTATACGCTGGCAAAAGCACAGACCTGGGGATGCGTATTAGGCGAACTGTTCGATTACGTGAATGCGGTTTGCGACCCTAACAATGCATTCGCGCGCGGAGACTATGGACCATCGGGAGAGGATGTTCGACACCGTTTCGTGCTGGCCGGCAGTTTGCATATTCCAGGCGGTTTCGAGTTGACTACTTTAACGCAAGCTGAAAGCGCGCGTCCATTCACGATCACTACCGCTGACAATAGCCGGCGTATTTCGGTGAATGGCGTGCCAACCAGTCTCGACGAATTTCGTGGCACGCCCTATATTCAGGCGGATTTGCGTGTGACTCGACCCTTTCGAGTTGGAGAAAGATGGCAGATCGATCCGTTCGCTGAGTTCTTCAATCTTTTCAATCGCAACAATCCCGGCAATAACTTCGTTGCGAGTGTGGCCGCGCTTCAGGCTGTGACTTCGCCGACTGATCCGAACAATGTGATCGGAATCTGCAACCCGGGATGCCAGCCCATTACGAGTCTCAAGCAACTCGAGATTCCCGCCGGCGGGCTGGGAGATTTTTTTGGACCTGGCACTACGGTGGGTATCCCCTTCGCCGCGCAACTTGGCGTTCGCGTGAAATTTTGAGTACAGAAAGTCTCAGCCCTGCCTTCTTGACCACAGAGCCGCGTCAAGACGCGCCTCACGTCTCGATAGCAGGTTTTGAGGAGTCTTGCAGCCATCGAGTCATTGCCGGATTTTGATGTGGTTACGGTTTTTGTGCGACTGCTACCCGCGCTATTCCTTGCAGATCATTTTTTAATTCGACGGAGTTCCAGTCATTTAACAGCGCGCGCACTCGATCGGCGATGGTTCCGCTGATTTCAAGAATTAGCCATCCGCCGGTTCTGAGTGCAGTCCAAGCCTGCGGGATTAAACGCTCGATCACTTCTGTTCCCGAGTGACCAGCGAAAACAGCGTTGTGCGGCTCAAACCTGCGAACTTCCAGTTGCACTGTGTCTTCCTCCGATTCGCCAACGTAGGGCGGGTTTGAAACTACGAAGTCGAAGGAGTCGGGAGCGAAACCATCCAACAGATCGCGTTCGTAAAATTGGACTCGCGAACCTACTTCGTGGCGGGCCGCGTTGGCGCGAGCTACGTTTAAGGCATCGGCGGAAATATCGACAGCATCAATTTCGGCCGATGGAATTTCGGCTGCCAAGGCCAGAGCGATCGCTCCAGAACCCGTCCCGACATCGACCACCCGAATTGGCTTGTGCGGGGCCGCCGTCACCATCGGCCGCTTTTCGATAAGTGCAAGTACGGTTTCGATAAGATGCTCGGTCTCCGGACGCGGAATAAGGACCGCCGGAGAAACAATGAGGTCCATACCCCAGAATTCCTGATGGCCTGTGATGTATTGCGCAGGCATTCCTGTGGAGCGGAGGGAGAGAGCGCCTTCGTATTGCTCGAGTTCTTGGGACGAGAGATGACGCTCGGGATGAGCGTAAAGGTAGGCCCGATCACAGCCAAGAGTAAACATGATGAGAATCTCAGCGTTCAAACGTGGGGAGGGCACTTGGGCGGCGGCAAGACGTTCGATCGCCGCGTTTAATATTTGACGAAGCTGCACATTTCTATTTCACCACGCTCAAGGATTAGGGAGGTGATTTTTTGAGGTTCACCCTATGATCGAAAAAGCGTGCTTGCGCCTGGGCCCAAACCGGAATATCGCGAAGTGATCGTCGAAAGAAGCTGCGCGCTCTAAACCTAGGCGGCGCATCACTGCGAAGCTTGTTCTATCGACTAAAGAAAAGTCTTGGTCACGATAGGCGGTCCCAATTTGCCACGCCGCCTCAAGGTCGGCCATCCCTACGGGCTCGATGACAGCCGTGCCACTGCGCAGACCATCCCAGAATTTTTCAGCGGCGTGGCGATGAATTCTGAAGCGGAGGAGGGTCCAAGTCTCGACAAGGACATGGTCTGTTGTGATGAGGGAATCTCCGCCGGCCAGAATAATTTTCGCGCGGCTATTGCCGATGTCCGCAGAATCGGCCGCAGCGTACCAGACCGAAGTGTCTACGAAGAGGCTCACGATCGAGCTGCAGAACGATTCTGACGTTTTGCCATGAACGCGCCGGCGATCATGGCGTCTTTATCTTTTCGAATATTGGAGCCAGCGGATTTGCCCAGGTCGAAGACTTTCGTCACATCGGCTTTGACTTGTGGCTCCGACAAGTCGCGTGCCACTAGCTGACGCATGTATTCGGCCAGCGAAACTCCCAACTCACTGGCACGCTGGCGGGCGCGACGGTGGGTTTGAGGCGTCAGGGTAATTTGGGTCCGTGCCATCATGATGGCGCCATCATACCACGATCAATGCCCGTTTGCCCCGCGTTTGAAAGGGGAGGGGAGGGCGCCGCTCGTCCCCTCACAACTTGAGACTAGCGTTTCAGACTGTCGCCATGATGCCGGCTTCGTTGTCACCCTTCATATTTTCGGCTTGGTAATGAGTCACCAGGGCATCGATGATTGGCTGCAGTTTGCCGTCCATGACTTGCTCTAGTTGATGAATCGTGAACCCGATGCGGTGATCGGTCAGGCGATTTTGGGGGAAGTTATACGTACGAATTTTCTCGGAGCGATCACCCGATCCGACCATCTGTTTGCGCTCTTTGGCTAGGGCATCGGCTTGCTTCTGCATTTCGACTTCGTACAGTCGTGAACGCAGCACGCGCATGCCTTTTTCACGATTCTTGATTTGCGATTTTTCGTCCTGGCAACTCACCACGGTTCCGGTTGGAAGATGTGTAATCCGAACCGCGGAATATGTGGTGTTTACCGATTGCCCGCCCGGCCCCGACGAACAGAAAGTGTCGATGCGCAGGTCTTTCGCTTCGATCTTGACGTCGACTTCCTCGGCTTCCGGGAGCACGGCCACGGTGATGGCCGAAGTGTGAACTCTTCCCTGCTGTTCGGTCGCCGGAACGCGCTGCACGCGGTGCACGCCGCTCTCGTATTTCAGACGCGAGAAGACTCGCTCGCCCTCGATGAGCGCGATAACTTCTTTCATACCACCCACGCCCGATTCCGAAGTTGAGAGTACTTCTACCTTCCACTTCTGGGTTTCGGCGTAGCGGTTATACATGCGGAAAACTTCCGCGACGAACAAAGTCGCCTCATCGCCACCAGTCCCGGCCCGAATTTCGAGGATGACGTTCTTCTCGTCGTTCGGGTCTTTCGGCAAGAGCAATACTTTCAGTTCTTCTTCGACGGTAACCATACGCGCATCGAGCCGGGCCAATTCCTCTTCCGCATACGCTCGCATCTCCGCGTCCGCTTCGTCGGCGAGCATGGCTTTACTCTCGGCGATGCCGCGCTTCAGGTCTTTATATTCCCGATATTTTTCTACGATCTCCGAGACCTCGCTATGCGCCCTGGCGGTCTTCTGATATTTCGCGGAGTCGTTCGTAATCTCAGGCGACAAGAGTGCCTGCGTTAGCTCTTCGTATCGAACTTCGATTTGTTCTAAGCGCTCAAACATAATTTTTCTCGTATACACGACGCCGCAGCATCTCGCTCTGTGGCGGCGGACGCGGCTAGCCGCGTCTCTACAATGATTTCAAGACAATGATAAGTATTGCCTTGATTTTAGGCGGAATGAGGAAGAAAACAAGATTACGCGGTGGGTACCGCTAGGCAATGACCAGTTCGCCGCCGTGCTGCTTCTCGAGAGCCATGGCTTCGTTGAGCGCGAGTATCGCGCATTCAACTTCGTGGTCGTCGGGTGGCTGCGTCGTGATTCGTTGCAACCACAAGCCGGGCGCCGTCAGTAAAGCAAAGAGCGAACCGCGATGCTTGGCGGCAAAACGGATGATCTCGTACGATACGCCGGCGATTACTGGCAACAACGCGATTCGAATTCCGAAACGAGCCCAGAATGTCGTCACCGGAATCACCATATAGACCAGCATAGAGATGATCATCACTGTCATTAAGAAGCTGGTGCCGCAGCGCGGGTGGTACGTAGAATATTTCTGCACTTCGGCGCTATTGAGCGGATCTCCATTTTCGAAAGCGAAGACAGTTTTATGCTCGGCCCCGTGATATTCGTAGACGCGGCGTATGTCTTTCCATAGCGACACTCCCCAAACAAAGAGCAGGAACATCGCCATCCGTATCAATCCATCGACCAGGTTAAACATGATCTGCTGCCCGAAGATCGGGTTGAGGCGCTTTAGTTCAGTCGTCGCCAGCAACGGCAGATACTTGTACATGAAGATGAAGAAGGCAACGGAGAATGCCATGTTCAGGCCCGCCACCCAGCCCGTAATTTCAAACTTTTTGGCCGGGATCCCGAGATCTCCAGCAGCTGAGCCCGACGCATTCTTGTCCGCTTCGCTGCCGGTCGACTCATCCAACGCGGCATTTGCAGAAAATTTCAGGGCACGAAATCCGAGCGTCATTGCATGACCGAGTGTCATCACACCCCGGATAACCGGCCACGCCATCCACTTATGCCGCTCCGAAGGGCGTTCCAAAGACTCACTGTGAGTAACGATCTCGCCAGAAGGCTTGCGCACGGCGATTCCCCAAGCGTGGGGCGATCGCATCATGACGCCTTCAAGCACAGCCTGCCCGCCAACCAGGGTCTCTTCGCCGCTTTCGAGGGCCGGCAGCAACTGGACCGCTGCCAGAAAGCGCACCATTTGTTGCCATCGTCGCATATTCATTGGATGATTCATCAGGCCGGGAGGACTCGCTGCTCAAGAATAGCACAATCTGCAATAGATAATCTTCCGCTCCCTTGTCGGTCTGAATCGCGCATGATATTCGTATCCTCTTATATATCAACCTGTTAACTGAAGGGTTACAGACTAATCGAGGGGATAAGCGCAGAGCTGAGCGCAACGCCTTCGCCATATAACGGAATCCAATGACGATGCTGCAATTTGCCGAAACCTGCGAAGCGATCGCCGCCACGACGAAAAAGTTGGAAAAGACTTCGATCGTAGGCGCCTATTTGCGCGCGGCGCCTGTCGAGGAAGCCGCCATCGCCGCTCTCTATCTCTCTGGATCCTCGTTCCCTGCATATGTTGAGACGACGCTGCAGGTCGGCGGCTCGATTCTTTGGAAGGTCATCGCCGAACTGTCGGGGAAGTCTGAGGCAGAGCTTTCCCAGATTTACAAAAAACACGGAGATGCAGGCGCTGTCGCAGGAGAGGCGCTCCCCGCGCGCACTGGCTCCGGGCTTCGGCTTACGTCCGTGCAGCAAGCTTTTTCGGAAATTGCCGCGGCGCGCGGACCGGCACCAAAAGCTTCCCTTTTACGGGCTCTACTCGAACACTGCACACCGCTGGAAGCAAAATACATTGTCAAGATAGTGAGCGGAGATCTTCGTATCGGGCTAAAAGAAAGCCTGGTCGAGGACGCGATCGCAAAAGCCTTTGAAGCGCCGCTCGACCAGATTAAGCGCGCCAACATGCTCCTTGGCGATATTGCTGAAACGCTGCGGCTGGCGGCCGCCGCAAGATTAAAGGAAGCACGGCTTCGTCTTTTTCATCCCATCGACTTCATGCTGGCGAGTCCGATCGATTCCGCAGAGGAAGCTCTGAGCTATTTCGAGAACGCGTCGGTTGAGGACAAGTACGACGGAATACGCGCCCAAGCCCATGTGGGAGGCGGCGAGGTGCGGATATTTTCCCGGACCCGCGATGAAATCAGCCTATCCTTTCCTGAATTAATGCCGGCCCTCGCAGCCCTTCCGTCGGACGCGATTTTCGATGGCGAGATTATCGCGTGGGATTTTGCAACAAATTCCAGCGCGCAGCCGAGTGAAGGCGAAGCAAACGATGCGCTGGTCACCGGTCGCGCCATGCCTTTCAGCAAGCTGCAACAGCGACTGGGACGAAAAAAAGTAAGCGAAATCCTGCTGCGCGGCGTCCCCGTCGTGTTTCTCGTATTTGACGTCATTTACGCGAGAGAGCAATTGTTGATTGATCGCCCTCTTCGCGAGCGGGCAGAGATACTCGATTCGGTGCTAAAAGAACTTGCGTCGGCACCTCGAAGGGAAGTTGTCTCAAAGATTACGTCGCAATCGGTTTTCTCCTTCGAAGGCGGGGACGACGCCGCGGTGGCGGAAGGTTCGAACGGCCGCGCCGATCACGTCCGGGTTCATCGCGCGCCCACTGCCGTTGCGCGGTCTCATGAAGACCTGGAAAGATCTTTCCTGGCTGCTCGGAGCCGCGGCAACGAAGGCTTGATGATCAAAGACCAGGACTCGCTTTACACTCCAGGCCGCCGGGGGAAATCATGGCTAAAGATGAAGCGCGAATTAGCAACCCTTGACGTGGTCGTAACCGCGGTCGATTACGGTCACGGCAAACGCATCGGAGTTCTTAGCGACTACACTTTCGCGGTTTGGAACGGCGATACTCTGGTGAACATCGGCAAAGCATATTCCGGACTAACGGACGTCGAAATCGCCGAGATGACGAAATGGTTTCTCGCGCACAAGACAAAAGACCTTGGCTTGCGTCTGGAAGTCGAGCCGAAGATCGTGCTGGAAGTCGCCTTCAACAACATGATGATCTCCGAACGGCACGAGAGCGGATATGCATTGCGCTTTCCTCGAATCGTCCGGCTGCGTCCTGACAAACTGGCTGAAGACGCCGATACCATCGATCGGGTGAAGGAAATTTACGCCAGTGAACATGGCGGTTGAGCAGCCTTCGAAAGCTCCCGTCCCGATAGTTTGCCAATCCCGAGCGTCGAAGAAGGACCTATGCAATTGTTGGCAACCGGATGGCACGAGTGTCTCGCGATTAGTGATCGTGATGGCTGTGGCCCGCATGATCGGGTTCGTGTTCTTCTTCACGAACCGCAATCACACAGCTGTGTGCCGTTTCGCAGATGACGTGTTCCAACTGTAGTGTGGTGTGATGGATGCCGAAACCCCGGCCTAGCTTCTCGTTAATCTCACGCAGAATCGAGTCGCTCTCTGACGTCGCCATGTCCGCAATTTTCACATGCGCTGAGAGCGCGTGATTTTCGGAGCCGATGCTCCAGAGGTGCAGATCGTGGACATCGCTGACTCCCTCAACTTTCAGCATTTCCGATTGCACTGCCTCCAGGCTCATGCCTCGCGGCGTGCCTTCGAGCAGGATATTGAGGGTCTCGCGAACGATGCCGAAGCTCGACCAGAGAATCAACATGCCGATGCCAAACGAGAGCGCTGCATCAACCCAATATTGACCGGTCAAAAAAATTATCAAGCCACCCACGATCACGGCAGCGGTCGAAAGCGTGTCGCCGACCTCATGGAGCAAGGCGCTGCGCAGGTTCACGTCTTGCCCATTGCGTCCGGAGCGCCAGAGCATGAGCACGATCACTCCATTCATGACTACACCAGCGGCAGCGACGACGATCATGACCCCGGCGCGCACGTGCTCCGGATGCTTAATTCTTTGGAACGCCTCGTAGAAGATGAAAAAAGAAACGACGACCAGCGACAATGCGTTGACCAGCGCGGCGAGAACTCCGGCTCTACGGTATCCGTAGGTCTTGGTGACGCTCGGCGGTCGCCCTTCCAGGTAGACGGCCACTAGCGACAATAACAGCGCCAAGAAGTCTGAAAAATTGTGTCCAGCTTCGGATAACAGCGCCAGTGAATGTGATCGAATGCCTGCAACTACCAGCAGCAAAACATAGAAAATCGTGACCGCAAGCGACACTTGCAGCACTCGTCCGGTCCCGTGGGAATGGGAATGTCCCGCATGCGAATGCATGCCTTTAGGATAGCGCAAGACCGGCCGCGAATTGGCATTGAATGCGAGGTCTTACCATGAGTGGCCAACATGGCGGCTAACGCGTTATGCTTCCTTCCACACCGCATAGGAACAATAAATCAGGAGGATATGAATGAGGATAAGAATGAAGAGCATTATTTCCGTGGCCGCGTTGCTGACACTCGCCGCTTCGGCAGCCATTGCGCAGACCAAAGATCCGGTCAGCAGCGCCCTGCGCGAAGTCGTTCCGGGACGCCAGAAGAATACGGTCGCCGCAATCGAAGCCATGCCCGCCGATAAGTTCAATTACAAACCCACCCCGGACCAGATGACTTTCGGACATCTCGTCGCTCACATGATCGAAACGAACAATGCACTGTGCAGCAAGGCGGCAAGTGTCGACGCCCCAAAGGTAGAAGCATTCAAAGAGACGGACGGGAAAGACAAATTAGTTGGCGGATTGAAAGCATCGTTCGATTTCTGCACCCAGGCGCTCGCAAAAATGGACGACTCAAAGCTTGGAGAAACGACGGAAGCCATTGGCATGAAGCTCACGCGCGCCCGCATCGCTCTGGGAGTTGCAAGCAGCATGGCTGATCACTACGCGGAAGCAGCGATGTACCTGCGCTTGAACGGGGTGACGCCGCCGGGAGCAAAGAAATAAATAGGGCCAGGAAACTCGTGTGGGACGGGCGGCTCGCCCGTCCAGCTTTTTCCCCGCCACGTCAATGTCGCCGGTCTCCTGAAGGTCGACAGCTTAGCCCGCCAACTTTTCGAGTTCTTCCTCGCCAATCACATTGACACCGAGTTCTCGCGCCTTGTCGAGCTTCGATCCGGCATCAGCACCGGCTACCACGTAATCCGTTTTCTTACTTACAGATCCCGAAACCCGCCCGCCGGCATCTTCGATCATGAGCTTTGCTTCGTCGCGGGTATGGCGCTCAAGCGTACCTGTGAGCACGAATGTTTTGCCGGCCAGCTTCGTGCCTTTTGCTTTTTTCCGGCCTGTAAATGTCAGGCCGGCTTTGCGAAGATCCTTGACGAGCTTGCGATTGTGTTCGTCCGCGAAAAATTCCGCAATACTCTCGGCTATTCGCGGTCCCACTTCATTTACTTCTTCCAATTGCTCCGCGCTTGCGTTCATGATGGCGTCGAGTGCACCGAAATGCTCGGCAAGAAATTTTGCGGTACGTTCGCCTACGAAGCGGATTCCGAGACCGAATATAACCCGTTCCAACGGTAGCGTTTTGGAGGCGGCGATTTCGGCTAATACGTTATCCGCTGTCTTTTCTCCAATCCGATCGAGCCGAAGCAGATCTTCTTTGGTCAACTTGTAGAGGTCTGCGACGTTCTTCACCATTCCGCGTTCGCTGAGTTGATTGACGAGCGACTCGCCGAGGCCGTCAATATTCATGACATGGCGCGATGCAAAATGCAGAATTGTTCCTTGCAGCTTCGCCGGACAATTCGCATTAACGCAACGATGATCGGCCTCACCCTCGGTACGAACAACGTTGCCGCCGCACACCGGGCAATGCTCGGGCATCTCGAATTGCTTCGCGCCGCGGGGATGGTCGGCATCTTCCATGACTTTGACAACTTTCGGAATCACATCTCCGCCACGCTCTACCTCTACCCAGTCGCCTATCTTCACGCCAAGCCGGGCGATCTCATCCATGTTGTGCAGGGTCGCGCGCGATACCGTCGTGCCGCCGATTGGAACCGGCTTCAACCAGGCAACGGGCGTGAGTTTGCCGGTGCGTCCGACTTGCGGGACAATGTTTTCAATCTGAGTGACTCCACCGCGAGCCGCGTACTTGTAGGCGATCGCCCATCGCGGAGCCTTGCCGGTGAACCCTAGTTCGCGCTGCCACGCGGTGCTGTCGACTTTGATCACGATCCCGTCAATCTCATAAGGCAGCAACTCGCGCTTGCCCTCCCAGCTCTGAATAAATTTCCACACTTCATCCAGATTTTTTGCCAGCTTGCGATTGGGATTGACCTTGAAGCCGGCCATCTCCAGAGCATCCATGGTTTTCGATTGCCGGTCGAAGTAGGTTTTGCCGTCGCGTAGAAGCATGTAGGCGAAGTAGTCCATCCGGCGCTGCGCGGTGATTGAGGGCTCAAGCTGCCGCACCGTTCCGGCTGTAAAGTTTCGCGGGTTAGCAAAGATCGCAAGCCCATGCTGCGTGCGCTCTTCATTCATCTTTCGGAACGCCGCGATCGGCATGAGCATCTCGCCCCGAACTTCAAAGTCGGAAGGGATGCCGGACTTTTTTAATCTCTCTTTTGCGACCGTCAGCGGCACTGATCGGACCGTCCGAACATTCGACGTAACATCTTCCCCGATATTGCCATCGCCACGGGTGATCCCGTGTGCGAGACGTCCGTCTTTATAAACAAGTGCCAGCGACATCCCATCGAGTTTCAATTCACACATGTACTCGATGTCGGAGCGGCCGCTGAGTTCGTGGACACGCCGCTCCCAATCGCGCAACTCGGCTTCGCTGTAGGCATTATCGAGCGAGAGCATCGGAGAAGAATGTTTGGCCTTGACGAAACCTTCGCGAGGCTTGCCTCCAACCCTCTGCGTCGGCGAATCAGGATTGACCAGAGCTGGATTCTCCGCTTCGATCCGCTTAAGCTCATTCATCAGTTTGTCGAATTCGACGTCGGAAATTTCAGGATCATCGAGCACGTAGTAGCGATACTCGTGATGCCGAATCTTCTCGCGGAGCGCTTCGACTTTGGTTTCCATTTTGGGGTCAACCGCGGTTGGCATAACTAGGAAATTATAGCTACGATTCGGAGCCGCAAGATTAGCTTCACGCGCCCCTGCGACTTTGCCATCCTGAGCGACGCGAACGATCTCTGCAAATTTTTAGATGACAAGCCTGCACACGGTTCGGGCAAGAACAGAATATATCGAACCAGTTACAAGCTCTTTGCTTTGCGGATTCGGCCTTGGCTGCTCGAACCGCGTCCCACGCTCGAGGGCGGCTTGGGCATTCCGTCCAGCAACTCTTTAAGGACGGTTGCGTTGTTATGGGGGGAAATTTGCGAGGCGTAGAGAAGTGTGACGTTGCGTTTACTCGCAGCAAGTCTATGGAGTTTGTCGACTGCGGCTGTCGCTTGCTCGTTTGCTAGTTCTTTCAAATAGCGTTTGCGAAAAACTCTCCATCCCTCGGGATTACCGTGAAACCATTGCCGTAATTCGGTTGAGGGAGCAAGTTCGCGCAGCCAGAGTTTCACCGCAGCCGCTTCTTTTGTCAAACCGCGAGGCCACAGCCGATCGACCAGAACGCGCGTCCCGTCGGACGATGCGGCCGGATCATAAACACGTTTGACCGAGACGCTCATGATTTCGGTATTATCCTATTTTTGAGGCCGGCCTTCCATCAGCGCCAGACATGAAAACTTTTCCCCACATTGCTTGTTTTGAAATATCGATTCTTTCCGCGACTCTGGCATTGTTAAGCTTGACGGCATGTGACGTCGAACGACGGAAATCCGACGCTGAACTCGGACTCAACCCGCAACAGGCCGCGGGTCGAAAGTTCTACGACAACTATTGTGATCGCTGCCATGAGCCGTATTCAACACACGGGAAAAAAGGTCCAGGCCTAAAGGGCATATTCAAGAACCAATATTTGCCACTCAGTGGATTGCCTGCAAACGACGATCGCGTTGGCGACATCGTGAAGCATGGCCGCGCGAAGATGGAAGGCTTCGGTCAGGTTATGAGTGAGCAGCAAATTAAAGACCTGATTACCTACCTTCACACACTTTAATAGCCGTAGCTTTACTTTTTCTCCTGCATAAACTCGCCATTGCTCTTTCTTTTCCTGCGCTGTTGGAGCGACGCTGCTGCACATTGGCGGTATGTGGGATAATTTGCGCCAGTGCCCACTTCTGACAAATCCGCGCTTTTTCAGAGACTCCCCTCAACGGATTCCCTGCTGAGCGAACCGGCGATTCGGTCTCTCGTCGAACAGGAGGGGCATGAGGCGGTTACCGAAAGTATCCGTTCGGTACTCGCAAACTTGCGCCGCGAGATCGCTGCCGGAACTATTTGCGACAACAAGGGTGGGGATAACTCGTTGGACCTCGCGCTCAGCGGTATCGTCGTCGCGACCGAACGTACCCTTCGCCGATCGCTAAGCCCTTCACTTGTTCAGGTGATCAACGCAACCGGCGTGATTCTGCATACCAACCTCGGACGGGCCCCCCTGGCTCGTGACGCAATCGAACGGATGGCTGCGACCGCGAGCGGCTATTCGAATCTCGAATTCAATCTCGAAAGCGGCGAGCGCGGAAAACGCGACGCCCACGTCGATCGACTATTCAGTAAGTTGTTACAAGAAAGCGTGGAACGTGAGGGGACTGGCGCCTCGTCGGTCCAAGCGAAGCGTAGTTCCACTGTCTCGACGATCGTAGTTAACAATAATGCGGCGGCGGTCTTGCTCGCGCTGAACACTCTGGCCGAGGGCGGAGAGGTCATAGCCTCGCGCGGCGAACTGGTCGAGATCGGAGGCTCGTTCCGCATTCCAGACGTGATGCGGAAGTCGAATGCAACGTTGCGGGAGGTCGGCACTACAAACCGCACACGGGTTTCCGACTACGAACGCGCCATCAATGATCGCACCCGACTCCTTCTGCGGGTGCATCGATCAAACTTTGAGATCACCGGATTTACCGAGCAGCCGACGCTTGCCGAACTAACCGAACTTGCAAAACGCAAGAATATTCCTCTGCTGGAAGATTTGGGGAGCGGCGCATTGTTCGACTTGCGCTCGGTAGGAATCAATGGGGAGCCGGGAGTGATCGATAGTCTGCGCGTTGGCGTCGACGTTGTCTGCTACAGCGGCGACAAGTTGCTGGGCGGCCCACAGGCTGGACTCATCAGCGGGCGCGAAGACTTGGTCGCATGCATGCGTTCGAATTCGCTCTTTCGGGCATTGCGGGTAGATAAGCTAACCTACTCCGCGCTGGAGGCGACGCTACTCTCCTACGTAAAGCACGATCACGACGCCATTCCCATCTTGCGGATGATGAGAATGTCGAAGTCCGCAATCGCCCGCCGAGCGCGAACGCTGATTGAAGAAATGAACAATGTTCAGCGGAAATTGCTAACGACGTCGAAACCGGGCGGCTTAAAATTAGAAATCCGGGATGGCGAGTCGCTGATCGGCGGCGGTGCCGCGCCTTCGGCTCTCCTACCCACATCGTTAATCTCTGTAAGCCACGTTGAGATGAGCGCCGATGCCTTGAGTTCGCGACTACGAAATCACAACCCGCCGATCGTCACTCGCGTGGAGGATGGTCGAGTTTTGCTTGACCTGCGTACTGTGTTTCCGGAGCAGGATGCAAACCTGGTCGCCGCCCTGGCATCCTTAAGCTAAGAGAAGCTAAGAGCATTCACGGCTGTGACGACGCTTTACACAATTGGTCATTCCACGCGTTCGCTCGATGAATTAGTGTCGGCGCTGAACGCGCATGATATTCAGATCGTCGTCGATATCCGTGCATTCCCCATGTCGCGCCGTCTGCCGCATTTCAACCGGGAAATGCTAGAGCAGTCGCTGCCGGAACACGGCATTCGTTATGTCTGGATGAAGGCCTTGGGTGGATATCGAAAGATGATTCGCCGAGATTCTCCGCATACAGCGTTGCGCAATGCCAACTTTCGCAACTATGCCGACTACACCCTTACCCCGGAATTCGAGCAAGCTATAGCCGACTTAATCGATCTGGCGAATCGTTCTCCAACCGCTTACATGTGTGCGGAGCGCGTCTACTTTCGCTGCCATCGGATGATGGTTTCGGACTGGCTCGTTGCAAAGGGGCATGAGGTCTTTCACATCGATGCGGAGGGGCCGGTGAAGGCTCACAAACTCCTGAGTGATGCTCGCATAATCGATGGGCAGTTGATCTATCGTGGAGACAATCTCTTTTAATTTTCCCCGAGACCGCTTCGCCAACGCACGGCGAATTGCAAATTACGATTCGACAATGAACAATGCTCGCATGATTCTCGGAACCGGCATCGACATCGCTGAAGTCCCGCGCATTCGGGAGACTATCGCACGCTTTGGTGATCGTTTTCTTAGTCGAATTTTTACAGAAGGCGAGATCCGATATTGCGAGCGCAAGGCGAGGAAGTTCGAGAGCTACGCTGCCCGCTTCGCCGCAAAAGAAGCAGGAATGAAGGCGTTGGGTACGGGCTGGAGCCGTGGAGTGAGATGGCGCGACATCGAAGTCGTGCGACCGAGAGGTCAGCGCCCGACTATCCAGTTTCACGGTGAAGCCGCGGCCATCGCCGCCCGGCTTGGCACCAAAAACATTGCATTGTCTATCACTCACACGGCCGAGCAATCTCTCGCCCACGTCATTCTCGAAGGTTAAATCTCCACTGCAACATCTCAGCATCAGAAATGTCGACCTGGTACACCTCCCGAAAGTAACCACTTGAACGGCATATCTCCCGGATTTTCCACGACGTACGCGGAAGGTCAAGGGTTTGTATTAGCGGAACGTAACAAGACATGGTTATCGCTTCTGGGCCAAAATTAGCTGGTTAAAAGAAAGGTAACGCCATGAAACTTTCTCGCCTTAATTTTGGATTCGTATTGAGCGCATTGATCCTGACATTGTCAATGATGTTGCTTTCCGCGCCGGCTTTGGCGGGAGTATCCGTCGGCATCTCGGTCGGCGTCGCGCCCCCGCCCATCCCTGTGTATCAACAGCCCATATGTCCCGGACCAGGCTATCTCTGGACGCCCGGCTATTGGGCTTGGAATGAGGATGGCGGCTACTATTGGGTTCCCGGGACATGGGTGATAGCGCCGACCGGCATGCTCTGGACTCCGGGCTATTGGGGCTACGAACGCGGCCACTATGGATGGCACGTTGGATACTGGGGTCCTCACGTCGGCTTCTACGGCGGCGTCAACTATGGCTTTGGCTACGGTGGCGTCGGCTTTGAGGGCGGCGAGTGGCGAGGGCGCTCGTTCTTCTACAACCGCGCGGTTCTCAACGTGAATGTCGGTGTCGTAAGAAACGTCTATAGCCGCAATGTGTTCGTGAATAACGTTCACGTAAGTTACAACGGGCCGGGTGGAGTGTTGGTGCGTCCTTCGCGTGAAGAAGAGCGTTGGGAGCACGAGCCGCACAGAATGGCACTGCAGGAGCAGAGACATCACGAGTTTGAGGCTGGACGCAACCGCGAATTCTTCGCCTCGGCGAATCACGGGCACCCCGGCATTGCCGCAACTGGTCGTCCGGGAGAGTTCCATGGAGGCCACTTCGAGCATGCCAGTGATCGTGGCGAGATGCGCGGCAATCACGGCTTCAATCACGGCAGCGACCGCCACGTTGATGACCATCGCGGCAACGATCGCCATGAAGATCGCCACGATGGTCGCTATGATCGTCACGCTGACCGACCAGCACCACGGGCCGAGCATCACGAGCAAGCCAAGCACGGCCGTGATCGCTAGCCTGATGCTCTGAGCTAGCCCGATGCTCTGATAAGAAGGCCGCTATTCTAAAGGCCCTCAATTTTGTCACTAAGTGTGGCAAGATAGGGCCTTTACTTTTTTCGATACCTATCAAGTTTTGACTCCCCGGCCACTAGATCGCAGCTCCGTTTGCTATGATGCTTCTGTCGATCACAGACTACCTTGCCTAGCCAGAAACAGCTGAAATGGTCGCAGCTCCGCGTTGGACTCACCGTCCTGGTGGCAAGTGTTACGCTCGCGGTATTGATTTTCT
The DNA here is from genome assembly GCA_043749775.1 of Acidobacteriaceae bacterium. GTDB lineage: Bacteria > Acidobacteriota > Terriglobia > Terriglobales > Acidobacteriaceae > Acidiflorens. Next base: position 35,681 of record JAYVCW010000015.1, read on the forward strand.
TCATGAGCGGCACCGGTGGTTGGTTCACCCACAAAATCACCCTTCGTTCGTACTTCGATAATGCCGGAGGCTTGCGCGAAGGCGCTCCCGTGCGCCTTGCCGGCGTCGACATCGGAAACGTCATCGGCGTGCGCGTGATTAACGGCCAGCCCGCGACTCCAGTTGAAGTGACCATGAAGGTGAACACGAAGTACAGCTACAGTTTGCGCAAAGATTCCATCACCGTTATGAGCACGGCGGGAATTCTCGGTGAGACGTTCGTTGACATCGATAGCGCGCAGGCCAAAGGCGTTGAGGCGAAAGACGGAGACATTCTGCAGTCGCGCGGACAGCCTGACGTTCAGGACGTAGTGCGCGCGAGTCAGGGCACGCTGGCGAACATGGATGCCCTGCTGAAACGCTTAGATCGCATCCTGGCATTCGTCGAAAGCGGCCAGGGATCGATCGGCAAGGTTATCTACAGCCCCGCGCTCTACGATCAGTTGAATGGAACCGTCGCAGAATTCAAACATCTGATGGATGATGTCCAGAGCGGTAAGGGTTCGATTGGCCCGCTGCTTACAAGCGACGAGACCTACAAGAAAGTTAACGCCGCGATCGACAAGCTCAACACCATTGTTGATGACTTGCAGCAAGGCAAGGGTTCTGCGGGTAAATTGCTGAAAGACCCCGCGCTCTACGACAACGCAAACAAGACCATCGCAAACATCCGTCAGTTGACTGACGACATCAACGCCGGGAAGGGCGCGATTGGAACCCTGACCCGCGATCAGGAATTTGCGAACCGGTTGCAGGCGACAATGAAGAACCTGACCGAGCTTTCAAACCGGTTGGAGCAGGGCCAGGGTACTGCTGGGATGCTCTTGAAAGATCCGGCGCTCTATAACAACAGCAACCAGATGCTGGTGGAGACGCGCGAACTGGTCAAATCGATACGGGAGAATCCCAAGAAATATCTGACTTTCCACGTGAAGGTGTTCTGAGGGTTATACGTTGTTGCGCCAACGGGATTGCGTGGCGCGAGCCCTATGCCGTCGCCGTTGCAGAAACCGCTAACCTCCGGCATAATAATGGTTTGTCTTTACTTCGCCGGATTCTTCCGGGCAAAGGATACTCAAAATCTGTGTTAATGATTCGATTGGCGCGCTTTGGCGCGCGTAAACAACCGTATTACCGAGTGGTAGTGATTGAGAAGGAGCGGGCGCGCAACGGCCGTCCGGTGGAAGTCGTGGGAACGTATAATCCGCGCACCAATCCGGCTACTTTCGAGCTGAAACGCGAACGCATTGATCACTGGGTTTCGAAGGGCGCTCAACTTTCTGATCGCGTCCGGAAAATCGTTGGCTCCCCCGCGCCCGCCGCTGCCGCTTAAGTCGCTGAGTCTCTTTACACTCGATACTTGTCAATTCAGGAGCTTTTCATGATTGAACCTAGCGCCAGTCCCCGCGCCATGATTGAGTACATCGCGAAGGCGATTGTTGACGCGAAGGACGAGGTTTTTATTGACGAGTATGAAGATGGGGACGAGACCGTAGTCGAACTTGAGGTAGCCGAGGCGGACTTGGGAAAGATTATTGGGCGCTCGGGCCGCGTTGCCCGCGCTTTGCGGAATGTGCTGAGCGCAGCTGGTTCGAAGCAGAATAAGCGCTACGCTCTCGAGATTATCGAGTAAGCGCTGATCAAGGAAGGCTTCGCGCCTGACAGGTCATCATGGCGGCTCCAGATGCAAGAACCGGCGAGTGGATCACGCTGGCAGTCGTTATCAAAACACAGGGACGTCACGGTGAGGTCGCAGTCGATTCGCACACTGACGTTCCGGATCGCTTTCGGCAAGAGATGCAGTTGTCGGCTCTCGGAAAAGATGGTTCTCGACGAACGGTTTTAGTCGAAGACGTCTGGCCACATAAGAGTTATCTGGTTTTAAAGTTTGAGGGCGTCGAGAGTATCACCGATGCCGAAGCGCTGATCGGTGCCGAGCTTCAGATTCCGATTGGCGAACGTGCTCACTTAGACGCCGGTTGGACTTATCTGAGCGACCTCGTCGGATGCACGGTGTTCGACGGAGAACGACGTGTCGGCGAGATTGAAGATGTTCAGTTCGGCGCGGGCGAGGCTCCGCTGCTGGTCGTTAAAAGCACGGCCAAATTGCCTTACGAAATCCCGTACGCTGAAGCGTATATAGAAAAGCTGGATCTTGAGCAACGACAGCTGCGGATGAATTTGCCGGAAGGCTTGCTCGAAGTCAACGCTCCGGTTAAGAAAGAACGATCGTTTTAGGAGCGAAAGAGAGTCACGAGTGACGGTCGATAGGGAAAATGAAGATCGACATACTCACAATTTTTCCCGATTTTTTTCGTGGGCCGCTTGATTATGGAATTGTGCGGCGTGCTCGTGAAACTGGCCTCGTAGAGATTCGCATTCACGATCTGCGATCGTTTACGAAAGATAAACATCGCACCGTAGATGATCGCCCCTTCGGCGGCGGCGAGGGGATGGTCCTTAAGCCGGAACCGATCTTTGAATGTTTGGAATCACTAGGCGATATCAGGCCGCGGGAAGAACGCGTGGCACAGCCGGAAACGGCGCCGACAAAGCAGTCTGTGGTTCTGCTCTCCGCGCAAGGTGGCAGGCTCGATCAAACGCTTGCAGCGCAATTGTCGGCGCTCGATCGAATGGTGCTGATTTGCGGGCGATACGAAGGCGTAGACGAACGCATCAGCGAGCATCTTGCTGACCGCGAGATCTCGATTGGCGATTATGTGCTGAGCGGCGGAGAACTTGGTGCTGCTGTCATCCTCGATACGGTGACGCGGCTGATTCCGGGAGCAGTGGGCAATCAAAATTCGACGCGGCAGGAATCGTTTACGGAAGCTTCTCATGCCTCTGAATTAGCGGTGGATGGCCCGAATGCGACGTGCGGTTCGGGCGGGTTGCTCGATTATCCGCATTACACGCGGCCTGCGGATTTTCGCGGCATGACTGTGCCGGAAGTGTTGATGAACGGCAACCACGACGAGATTCGCAGTTGGCGGCGGAAGACGGCGTTGGCGAAGACGCTGCGCAACCGTCCCGATTTGCTGGAGCGGGTGAGGCTCACGGCGGAAGACAGGAAGTTGCTGGCTGAAGTGCAGTTGGCTGGATTTGACGGGGCACGCCCAGTCTGAACGAAAGATATTTAACCACGAAGCAGGAAGGGATATATGCGCAATCCGATTATTGAAAAATTGCTGGCGAAAACACGCCGCACCGACCTCCCGAAGTTCAACCCTGGCGATACGATCAAAGTTCAGGTAAAGATCAGAGAAGGCGAGAAAGAGCGCCTGCAGGCGTTCGAAGGGGTTGTCATCGCGCAATCGCGGGGAGCCCAGCCCAGTTTCACCGTCCGCAAAATCAGTTTCGGACAGGGCGTTGAGCGCATTTTCCCGATGGATTCTAAGGTCATCGACAAGATCGATGTTGTTCGTTCAGCAAAAGTTCGGCGCGCGAAACTCTATTACTTGCGCGGATTGAAAGGCAAAGCCGCCCGCTTGAAAGAAGTAGAACGACCGAAGTAAGCCGGCCCGAAGTAAAACGACCGAAGTAGCGATCGGGCGATAAGCTTTCAGTGAGGGGACGGGCGATCTCGCCCGTCCCGCATCTCGACAATGAGTCGAGCACTGCCTCGCTTCCACACTCCCGCCGATTTCCACACTTGCTTCCCGTTTCATCTTGGACGAAGATGCTGGTTAAGGTCAGTGCCCAATTCCCGCCCCAAGTCGTCCAAGCCTAAAGGGTCTCCGACAGAAAAAATCTCTGCCTCGGCAGCCAAATTGCGTTTGCTGAAGCGTCTTCGCTGCACTTTAAAATTTGAGAAGTTGGCCTGGGGCAGCGGTGCAACGCTCGTCGCGGGAGTGGATGAGGTCGGACGCGGATCGCTCTTCGGTCCGGTTGTGGCGGCCGCAGTCATTCTTGACCCCACTTATCGCATTCGCGGCCTGCGGGATTCGAAATTGCTTTTAGCCGAACGCCGCGAAGAACTAGCTTTGCGCATTCGCGAGCACTCCATCGCCTGGGCAATCGCCGCCGTTGACTCCGCTCGCATCGATCAAATTAATATCTATCACGCGTCCAGATTAGCGATGCTGCATGCCGTTCAACAACTGAGTCCGCAGGCGGGATATCTTCTAATCGATGCGGTTAAGGTTGATTGCGAAATTCCGCAGCGCAAAATCATTCACGGAGATGCTCTCTCCGCTTCGATCGCAGCCGCTTCCATCATCGCGAAAGTTGAACGTGATCGAATGATTGCCGCATGGGATCCCGTCTATCCGGTTTACGGGCTGGCTTCGAATAAAGGCTACTGCACACCACGCCATCGCAAGGCGCTGCGCGAGCACGGACCGTCGCCCCTTCATCGGCAATCGTTCGCGCCGGTGTGGAACGCGCCCGTCCCGCAGGAAGTCTTGGAGTTCATGCTGGACGATACTTTTGCCGCCGCCAACGAGGCCAACGAAGAAGAAGCGCTGCTCATCTCAGAGGGGTAGAACTTCGTAGCAGCGGCAAATTCCGACCTACTTTTTAATCTATTTCGCTTTAAATATTTCGCTCAATAGATCCGGCTTCGATTCGTCCCGAATCAGATGGGGATATTTTTCGCCGTCATGATAATCCAGCTTCACGACGCGAAAATATTCCGTGTTCTCGACGATCAGTTCGATCGGCGATGAACTGTTCTTCGAAGTACGGATTGCATCTCGCCAAATGTCTGACGAGAGCCGGCGTCCATTGACCGCGACGATCTTCATCCCCGGTCCGATCCCGGCCTTCGCAGCGATCATGCCTTCAATCGTGTCTTTTACGACGCCCTCGTCGTTCAGAGACAGGCCGAGCGAGTAGCGCGAGTCGAGTTTTTTACCGTCGGCATTTTCCGCGTGATCGAGTTCGGAGGGAGTGCCATCGTAAACCAGCTTCCATCCGCTGCCTTCAACGCCGCCGAGCGGAGCGCGAGGGCCATGGTTTGTCAGGCGCTCTGTCCAAAACGCGCGCCAGTCGTACGGTGCGACTTGATTGAGCGCGTTAACGACATCGTCGAAGTTATAGGGCTTCACCATCGGAGGCCCGCTCGGCGCTCCGTGAAACAGTTTGCAGAAGTCGTCTAGCGACTTAGCGTCTTTGGTTTGTTGGCGGATGATCACATCGGCCCAGAGCCAGTTGAGAACGTCTTCGTCGTAGTAATCAAGTCCACGGCGGTAATCAGACCAGGCGTGCGGCGCATCTTGCATGCTCGGAACGCCGTCAGCCGTGTCCTGCAAGTCGCGCCAGGGGCGGCCCGAGCGATGATCTAAATCAGCCGCAATCTGCGCTAGCGCGTCGCGGGCGAGTGACGGTGTGCGCTCTCCGCTGCGCGCCGAGAGCACGTCGCCGAGATACGAAGTCAGCCCCTCGTAGACCCAGAGCAAGTCGGTCTGCATCGGCTGCTCGTAGTCGGGGGTGGCAAGATCGGCCGGCCGGCGATATTTGCCATTCCACGAATGCACGTACTCATGCGGAAGAAGGCCGGCCGATTCTTTTCGTCCGTCTTCTTCGATCAATGATCGCTCGCCGATTCGGCTGTCATTCGATTCGTGATGCTCGAGTCCAAAATGCGCGACATGATCGCTGAGCGTGAGCAGGAAGTGATAGTCGCGATAGTGCCGCGCTCCGAAAAGTAATCCCGCCTGCTTAACCAGGTTCCGCCAGTGCTCCCACACTTCGGAAGGCGCTTCAAGGGCGACGGCGCTGTCGGCAGCGAGATCAAGCTCTGCTGGCGGATTCTCAGTGCTCAGCGGCACTACTTTCAGAAACTCTCCCGTGAGTACCGGGCCGTCTACCAGCATAGTAAGAGACACGGGGGAGAAATGAACATCAGCGCCGGATTGCTTTGCGACATGCAACGAGCTCCCGAACTTCCACCCAGCCGGCATCCTCAGGCTCGCGTCATAGATGAGTTGATCGGACGGATAGCCCGCCGGATACAGCAACAGAGCATTCCAATTGACGATGTATAACTTTTCGGTTGCGGAAAGACCTGCAGTGTATCCGGGCTGGGTTGAGGCGGGCGAGGCGTAGTCTAGATTTGCTGTGACTTCACGCTCTCCGCTTGGGACTTCGACGTGGAAGGTGTATCCATCGAGCAGGTCGCGTCGCCACTTCAAAGTCTTCGCGCCTGCCGTGAACTTCAGGCCGGTCAGGTCAGTGATTGGGCCAGTGGGGCCGTGCTCGCCGGGAATCCATTTCGGATAGTACAAAGTGAGCGTGCCCGGCTTAGCGGGAATTCGAAGTTGCGCGTGCATCATCTTGCGAGGAGCATCTGAGGCGTCGACAGACAATGTAATAGTTGGGCCGTCAGCCGCAACAAGAGAGATTGCAGAGAACAGAATGAATGCGAAACCGAAAAAGTTCCTCACGCTAAGTCGCAAGCCCATCGGGCCTCCCTGTGGTTGATCGACACAATTTATTCTGGTTCAGCAGCAACTCGACCGTTAAATATAACAGGGCGCACTCTGCGGAGGAGGCGAGCGCCAATCCGCTAGCGCTTGCCTGCTATTATCTCCGACGTGCCATCGCGCGGAAAATTCATTACCTTCGAAGGGCTTGACGGCAGCGGCAAGAGCACGCAGCTCGATAAGCTCGCCCGCTCCTTGCGTGCACGCGGGGTCCCAGTCACGGTCACGCGCGAGCCTGGAGGCACAACAACCGGAGAAAAAATTCGTGAAGTGTTGTTGCACTCCGCGACTTCCGGGCTGTCGTCCCTCACCGAACTCGCGCTGATGTTTGCCTCGCGCGCGCAACACATTGACGAGGTTATTTTGCCTGCGCTCGCGGAAGGGCGCGTCGTGCTGTGCGATCGGTTCACCGATTCGACCGAGGCCTACCAGGGGGGAGGCCGCAAGCTCGGCTCAAAAATTGTTTTAGAAATGCACAAACTTCTCTGCGGCAACCTGCAGCCAGATTTGACGATTCTGCTTGATAACGAACTCGGCTTCAGCTTAGATCGAGCCCGCCGCCGCAATCAAAAAAAAAGCAGCCGGTCCGGCAAGCCCCACGAGAAAGATGAGAATCGATTCGAGCAGGAGAGCCGCGCTTTTTTTGGACGGGTCCGGCATGGCTACATGACGATCGCGCAGCGAGAATCGCAACGAGTTCAGACCGTGAACGCCCGCGGCACTCCGGACGAAACGCATGCGGCTATCATGGAGCTGGTAAAGAAGAGATTGAAAATTTAATACCAAATTCTTGATAGAGACGCGGTTCTCCGCGTCACCGGCAACGGCGCTGCTGCTGCCATGGAAGACGGGGCAAGCCCGTCTCTACAGGATGTTTATTTATGGCATTTGCTGATTTTGCGGGCAATTCGCAGACTATTCGCCGCATGCGCGAGATGCTTTCGCGCAACCGGTTTCCGCATGCGGTGATTCTTTCGGGAGCTAAAGGATCGGGCAAATACACGCTGGCACTTATGATGGCCCGCGCCATGAATTGCCTTGAGCCTCCGGCGGCCGCCGACGGCTTGCCCGATTTCTGCGGACGTTGTTCGAACTGTCTGCGCATCGCTCAGGCCGAAGATCTTGATGCGCGCTTTGCCGAAGCGGTCGAGGCGCGCGAGAACATGCGCGATGCCGACAAGAAAGAAACGCGCCTCTTTGTGCAGACGCATCCGGACGTCCTGGTTATTCCTCCCGACCCGCCGCAGATGCTCGTGAAAGTCGATCAAGTACGGCACATCATCAACACAATTTATTACCGTCCGGGTGAAGCTCGCGAACGAGTTTATATTTTCACCGCGTCGGCCTTTATGAAAGAGGCGGCGAATTCTCTCTTGAAAGTATTGGAAGAGCCGCCCGAGTTTGCAACCATTTTCCTGCTCACCGAAAACGCCGGCGAGTTGCTGCCTACGATTCGCTCCCGCTCGATGACATTTAATCTGGGAGCGCTCCCGGCGAGCGATATTGAGGAGCGTCTCGCAAAGTTGCGGCCGACTTGGGACGAGCGGCAGCGCGCACTAGTCTCCCGTTTGAGCGAGGGCGCGATCGGAAAAGCGCTATCGTTCGATCTTGAGGGATACATTGCGGCGCGAAATCACGCTCTCATCGTTCTTCGATCGGCTCTCGGCAGCGGGAGCCATGGCGGCGGCAGCGATCACAGCGAGCTCTTCAAAATGACTGAGGGTTACCGGGCTGGGGCTGAAGGGCGCACCAAGATCGAAGCATTGCTGCGGACGACTTATTCGCTGCTAGAGGATTTAATGTTCCTGCAGTCCGGCACAAGCCAACTGGTTCGTAATACGGACATCCTCGGCGAATTAAAGAAAATGTCCGAGGCAGCCGATCTTTCCTGGATACAGCGTGCTTCCGAAGCCTTAGGCGAGGTAGAGCGCGGACTTCGGCGCAACCTGCTGCGTTCGCTATCACTTGATGCTTTTGCTACCGCTCTGGAGCACGTTTCTTAGTCGCAGAACGCACACGTCGCCAGGCCGACAGCCATTCAACCTCTCCAATAAACGCTCGCTGCAATGCCGGTGACCGAGGTACCGCCTCGCCCCACCCCTTCGGTTTGCAGTTTGCACCGAAGACACAGCACAAATTATTGTCAACCCGTGTCCGCTATGATACCGTTAGCCTCAGTTTTACACCTCTGGACCCACAATCAGCGTTTCATGATGTGGCATTTCTGCCCGCGCAGCCCGCAGGTGGTGCGACTTGAAAGATGCAATCGAACCCTTGCCCGAACAATCCGTGGAACCGGAGAGCTTTGCTAACCGCAAGCTCATTCGCCCGACGCTGAGTCGTATCGAGCCGAACCATAATGGCCACGGTCATAGCCACAATCATAACCATATTCCGCCCGAGCGCAGTCACCGCGACAACAACCGAGATCGAGACCGCGATAAAGATAGAGACAGCCACCGCGATCGCAGCGACCGTTCCGCGGCACCCGCAAACTCAAAAAAGACTCCTCCGGCCGAGCAGACCAACGCAGAAAATTTCTATTATCAAAAACAGATGCAGACGAAGACCCCCATGGTCGTCGTCCTGCGCGATGGCGAGGAAGTCCATGGATACATCGAGTGGTACGACAAGAATTGCATTAAGCTAAACCGCTCGAACGGCGCCAATCTGATGATCTACAAGCCCGCCATTAAGTACATGTTCAAAGAGGGTGAGAACGGCCGGCGGTAAGAGCAGCGCCTCGCCTGGAGTAAATACTTAACGCTTGTTCGCCCTACAGCTTCGGTAGCACAATGCCCTTCTGCGCCTGATACTTCCCCTTGCGGTCTTTGTAGCTCACCTCGCAAACCTCATCCGACTGGAAGAACAGGATCTGGCACAAGCCTTCATTCGCGTAGATCTTCGCGGGGAGTGGAGTCGTGTTCGAAATTTCCAGGGTGACGAAGCCTTCCCACTCCGGCTCAAAAGGCGTCACGTTGACGATGATGCCGCAACGGGCATAGGTCGATTTGCCGACACAGATCGTCAGAACGTCGCGCGGAATCTTGAAATACTCGACCGACCGCGCCAGCGCAAACGAGTTCGGAGGCACGATGGCAACGTCGGCGTTCACGGTCACAAATGAGCGCTCGTCGAAGTGCTTGGGATCGATGACGGTACTGTTCACGTTGGTAAAAATCTTGAACTCGTCAGCCACGCGCAGGTCATATCCATAGCTCGAGACGCCGTAGGAGATCACCCCCGCGCTCACCTGCTTTTCGGAGTACGGATTAATCATGTCGTGCTCCTGCGCCATGCGCCGGATCCAGCGGTCGCTCTTGATGCTCATGAAACTCCTTGGGGCTTAGGGATGTGGTTCTTTTGCAAATTGGTAATCTAAATGAGAATGAACGCGAAATCGTTGTGGAAAACTCGCCTTCAAATTCTTCGTGATCACAAACTGGGCAAATTGTTTGACAAAGGGGTATTCGGATGCGCTTCTCGACAGACAATTCAGTCCTCAAGTCGACCAGATGTCGAAACACGACAGCGCTCGGAGCACACGAACCTGAGTCGACGGATTCGCGTCAACTGGCTTTTTTCTCGCGCGCGAGTTTGGGCTCTCCGGGCAGTCATCTCACGAGACAACAGGGTTGGTTGACAATCTTTCCTATCTCCCTTAGCATCAATAACTTGAATCGTCTGAAACATTAGAGAACAGGGGATACCCGTGATCAAGCTCGACATCATCAATGAAGTGGTCAATCGCACCGGGATCACCAAGACGAAGGCGGAGCTCGCGGTCGAAACCGTCTTTGAAAGCATGAAAAAGGCACTCTCCACCGGAGACCGCATCGAGTTACGCGGCTTTGGCGTGTTCAACGTCCGCCCACGGAAAACCGGAATTGGACGAAATCCGCGCACTGGCGCTGAGGTTTCGATTCCTCCCGGAAAAGCTGTCCGCTTCAAGCCCGGCAAAGAACTGCAGTCGATCGACTAGACTCCTTCACACGTGACTGCCGACCGAGTTGCCGGCCTACCGCATCCGCCCCGCGACGCCTTGCATCTCATCTCCATCTGAGCAGCCAGAAATACTATGTCTGAAATCACGACTGCCACTCCGTCTGCACTGGACCGGGGCCCTTCGCGACAACCCGCGGTCTGGATAGTTCGACCTCCGCGGCCACGCTGGTGGCTGTATGGGTTGTTCCTCGTGCTCACGCTGATTAGCACCATGATCGTCGGCGCGCGGATGGAGTTTTACTTCCTGCGCCATCAGCCCGTGTTTGCCGTAAACGACACCTCTCTTAGTTGGTTCCCGATCGACTGGATTATCTCGCATCCTGCAAATCTGCTGCTTGGGCTCCCCTTCTCACTGTCGCTGATGCTGATCTTGTTCGCACACGAGATGGGGCACTACTTATACGCTCGCCACTATCGTGTTTACGTCACGCCCCCATTCTTCGTGCCTTTTCCTAGCTTGATTGGTACGTTGGGGGCGTTTATTCGCATCAAGAGCTCGATTCCTTCGCGAGCCGCTCTCTTCGATATTGGCATTGCCGGGCCGATCGCTGGATTTATACCGGCCTGTGTCGCGCTGGTCGTGGGTCTGAGGCTCTCTCATCCGATTGTCGACCCCACTTCGACCCTGCAACTGAATTATCCGCTGGCGTTCGTTTTCGCTGCGAGACTTTTGCACATTGCTACGCCTTTGACAGGACTATCACTGCACCCGATTGCGGCGGCCGCGTGGGTAGGTTTTTTTGCGACCGCGCTCAACCTCTTGCCCGGAGGGCAACTCGATGGCGGACACATTATCTTCTCCATCGCTCCGCGTTGGCACAGATGGATTTCGTTTGCCACAGTTTTCGCGCTGGTGCCGCTCGGAAAATATATGTGGACCGGCTGGTTTCTGTGGGCAGTGGTGCTCGCTTTAACCCTGAGGCACCCGCGAGTGCCGCCCTACCCGAATGTGACTGGGCGTCGGCGTCTGCTGGC
>JAYVCW010000016.1:0-6246 GCA_043749775.1 Acidobacteriaceae bacterium
CTGCATCAGCCGAATCTCGTTGAAGCCGCACTCGTGCGCAAGCCAGGAGTTGATCTTGGTCTGTTTGACGAGCTTACGTACTAAATATCCGCCAATGCCACCAAAGCTCAACCGCAAGCGTGCGCTGTTCGTCCTGACCAGGATCGACGAGATCCTGGTCTGGGAAAAGCGGCATGATACGGAGCGCGACACCCGCTTTGTCGACCTTGGGCGGTATCTCTGCGAAGCGCGCGCGGGACAATACTGGAGACTCGAGCATCTAAAGTCGTTTGACGAGCTACTCGAGAGGCGGTTCCCGGAATCGAGAAGGAAGGCCTATTACCTCATGTCGATTCACGAGCACCTTCCGCCTCAGGTGCGGAGGGACCTTAAGGAAGTCGGATGGACCAAAGGTTTGGAGTTGGCGAAAGTCGCACGCCGGGACGGCCAGAACTTCGATTGTGCAACCTGGTTGCACAAAGCCCGCGCCATGCCGAAGGAACACTTTAAGCGGGAGGTGGAAAAACAGCTCACGGGCAAGGAAACCGAGTCCTCCGAACTTATCTACTTTAAAGTCTACAAAAGCCAAATCCCGGTCATCGAGCACGCCATTGAAACTGCAACACGGATGCTCGGCTCGGATAAATCGCGCGGGTACTGCCTGGAGATGATATGTGCGGACTTCCTTGCTGGAGCGCACATGGATGGCGATGAACCGGAACTGTTGCTTTACTCGATCTCTCGGTATTACCGGTTCCTTCCGAAACTGCAGAGAGAAGCATTCCTGGCAGAAGTCCAAGGAAAAACTGCGTGACAAAAAGCCTACCCAAACGACCAGGCCTGCGCCTTCCGAGCGAAGCTTATCGTGAACTCCGTCACCAAGTGCTGCAGCGAGATGCATGGCGCTGCCAGGGATGCGGGGTGAGATCAAATTTAGAAGTTCACCATCGGGAATTTCGCAGTCATTCCGGAGACGACGCCGAGCAAAATCTAATTACTCTCTGCGCCGATTGCCATGCAGGCCTGCACAGCAGGCGTCCCAGTTTCCGATAAATATATACCTGACACACGCGAACAAACGGGGACTTGCATCGGCGAAAAAGATGGCAAGCACATGATGGATGATGGATAAGAAGCATCCGGACGGTTTCAATTGATGAGCTCCGAAGATCTCGAGCCCATGTCGGTCACAAGGTGAAAGTGACGGGGGCGATGGAAAAGATGGACTCGATGAGCAACGATTCGAGGGAGTCCAACTGCTCAATGAAATCGGATGACAAAATGAAGAGCGAAAACATGAGGCACGACAACATGAGCATGATGGCCATGAAGGTTAATAGCATGAAGATCCGGTACCGCGCACCTGCTGATGGGGAAGGCGACGGTGTTGTCAGGCAATCCTTCAGGCGCGTTACCGGTGTTGATGGAGCGGTTGAACCGCAACCTCCGGAGCCGAACCAATTTCTTGCCGATGGTGCAGCTTGGACGCAGGCCGATGCGGATCGCGAGCGATCGACCGCGCAGCGGCTTCGGGCGGCTGCAGGTCAGTGATTAAGTCAAGGGAGGAAAGAAAAACGAAGACTCATTTGTTGTCTTGCTTCGCGTCAGCTTCTGGAACATACTTGCAAAAAGCCGGGTCGAGTTTGCAGGCAGTCGAGTATTCATCCCGCGCTTGATCGATTCGGCGCAGGAGCTGTAATGCGAAAGCCAGGTTGAGGTGGGCCTCAGCGAGATTCGGATCAAGTTTGATCGCTGATTTAAATTCCGCTACCGCCTTGACGGAACGATTGGTGTGGTTGTAGCAGATACCAAGAAAGTTATGCATCCTCGCATCTTCAAGGCCTAGCGCGATTGCCCTTTCAATATGCGGAGCTGCCTCCAAATACTTCTGCTGTTGAAATAAATTCATTCCTAGTTCGCGCTGGCCCCCGGGAAAGTTTGGTTGAATCGAGATCGACTTTTCAAACGCCGTCTCGGCAGCCTTCGGATCAGCCGCTGCGCTGAGTAGTCCAATCTGGTAATGAGCCTGATAGTTTTGCGGGTTGCTGCTTATAGCTTTATTCAGCCAATCCATTGACGCGTTTGACTGCCCCAGCTTAGCGAGAGCTCGTGCTAGCGCTGTCATGGCGTTATCGAAGTTTGGGTTCAGTTTAAGGCAGCGCTCTAGTTCGTCGGCCGCTCTTTCCCAGTTCTGCCGCCTTAATGCGGATTCTCCCAAGAGAAACGAAATCACATAAATCTGCGGATCTTTTTCTTGTACCTCGGTCAGCAAACCTTCAGCCCGATCATCTTCCTTACTCTGAAACGCATCCTGCGCTTTGAGAATGGAATTAAACTCCCAAAGCTTGTCTTTAGGATCGGCCAATCCTTTCTGCAAAGCGTCGCCAGAAACTGCGGCGCGGAATCCAAAGTATCCGAGGGCGCGAAGTTTGTCCTGCGCGTCAGGACTTAGGGTCCTCGTGTTCCCACTCCCACGATCGAATGGATGCTGGGACAGAACGGCCCGCAGCTTTTCTTTAAGCACCGCTAGCGCAGCCGGCTGCTCCCCCGCAATGTTGTGCATCTCTCCTGGATCCGCTGTTAAATCGTACAACTCAGGCGTGGGGGCTTCGATGTAATGAAATCGTGAGCTCTCCACGGCATGCAACGGGCTCCAGCCGAAAGAACTGAAGGGATAGAAAGTCTCGCTGTACGCGGACTCGTTGGCAGATTTCGCCCCTTGATCCCCGACAGTCAAAGGTTGCGCTTGAAATTGCGAATAGATCGGGTCCGCCGCATTCCCTGAAGCTTGCAATCCCGCCAGTTGCAAAAGAGTTGGTGCGACGGCTGCGGTTTCTACCGGTTCGCTCTTTCGCGCCGGTGGAATGCGGCGCTGCGCAGGCGGTTTTACGATGAGTGGAATGTGCATGGTTGAGTTGTAGACGAAAAAGCCATGCTCGTCTTCGCCGTGCTCTCCTAAAGATTCGCCATGGTCGCTGAGCGCCACGATCAAGGATGAGTCATAGAGACGATGTTCCTTTAGCCACGTAATCAGATTGCCGAGTTCGTGATCGGCGTAGGCAATCTCGCCGTCATACAGGTGGCTGCGATATTCGGTGCGATACGGTTCCGGCGGATCGTAGGGGCTGTGGGGATCATACAAATGTAGCCATAAAAAAAATGGACGATGAGGAGTCTTTGCCAACCACCCTATCGCCTTCTGCACGCTCTCGGCGGCACGGCGGTCAACCAGGCCCGCGTCTTTTACAGCAAACGTTTTTGCCGAGAATGCGTCATCGTAAAAATCGAAGCCACGTGCCAAGCCCCAGCTGCGATCGAGCACAAATGCGCTCACCACAGCGCCGGTCGAGTAGCCAGATTTCTTAAAGGCTTGTGCTACTGAACGTATCTGAGGATCGAGAGGCTGGCCGGTAAAATCCTGGACTCCATTTTGAAAAGGGTAAGTACCGGTCAGTATAACGGCGTGCGAGGGCCAGGTGAGCGGGACTTGCGAGAGCGCGTGCTCAAATACGACGCCATCCCGCGCCAGGCCATCGAGAGTAGGCGTCTTCACGCTCTGTGCGCCGTAACATCCCACGTGATCGGCCCGAAGCGTATCGATCGTGATTAGGATTACGCTGGCATTCGCGATTGCGGGGCTCTTGGTGTCGCCGCGACTGGCGGATCGATTGGCTGAGCGTTGATTGGCCGATCGTTGCTTGGGGGCTGTTGACTCTGTCGGGGGGGCCTGCGCTGAAGCTACGCCCACCAAAAGCGAGGTTAGATAAGCCAATAAGAAAATAGTGGAACGAATTGTGGAATGAAATGGCCGGCAGACTCTGAAGCGAAAGAGCATTGGGTTATTGCGGGGCTAGTTGCTGCGCGCGCCGCGTCTCCTCCTCTGCCTCTGCGGCGAGTCCTTTCGCGGCCAGAGCTTTCGCTAAAGACTCATGCATGCTCGAATCTTGTGGCGCCAGTTCGACTGCGCGGCGCAGTTCGGAAATCGCATCATCGACTTTTTGAAGATAAATGAGACTTTCGCCTAAGGCGCGATGACCCCGGGCAAAGTCGGGATTGATTCGGACAGACTGCTGAAATGCTGCTGCCGCCGGTTTTAATTGCTGGTTCTGCAAGAACGCAACGCCTAGATTGAAGGCAGCCTCGAAGTTAGTTGCGTCAAGTTGAAGTGTATGTTGCAGCGTCGGGATTGCCGCATCGATCTGGCCGGCATGAGCTTGCGCCATTCCGAGATTGAAGAAAGCCAGCGCATAATCGGGACTGAGTTTAACCGTGGTTTGCAATTCGTCGATGGCCTCGGGAAACATGTTAAGCCGGAAATAATCGAGGCCCTCAAGATAGTGCGCTGGAACAAAATTGGGTTCCGTCTTTAATACTTTCTTCAAATTGTCGATGGATTGCTGATAATGTCCGTGCTGGCTATCGGCAATGGCATCAGATATGAGTTCATAGGTTTCGATGCGGTCTTTGGGATCAGGTAAAGTTCGGCTGCTGATCGTGGGATCGCTGCCGCCTGAGAACCCAGCATATCCCAAGGCCTTCAGTCGCTCCATGAGCGCGGGGTCCAGTCCTGTTTTTTCCGCCAACTCTTTGCCAGCGCTGTAATCACGAATCATGCGACTGAGTTTTGCCCGCATCTCGTCCGACACTGCCTTCTTGTCGTTGAATAGATTGTGCGTCTCGCCCGGGTCATTGGCGAGATCGTAGAGTTCGGGTCGCGGGGCGTCGATGAAATGGTATCTCGCGTTTTCCGACCCTCGCAATTCACTCCAGTTGAAATGAAGGCGCGGCAAATAACTCTCTTGATACAAGGCGCGGTCACGACCCTCGATAACATGTCCGGCTGGGACTGCAGGAACTGCATCTCCTTTCATCGCAGAGAGGAGACTCCGACCTTGCACCTGGGTTGGAACATCGACGCCGAGCGCATCGATGATCGTGGGCATAAGGTCTACCAGCGATACCGGGTCCGAGGCGATCCCCGAGCGCGGAATCGTCGGCAGATGAATGATGAGCGGCACGTGCATCGTCGCGTTGTAGATGAAGAATCCGTGCGTCTTTTCGCCGTGCTCTCCAAGACTCTCTCCGTGGTCGCCGCTGAGCACGATAATCGTGTTCTGATAAATTCCTTTTTCTTTTAGGAAGCGCAGCAACCTTCCCACCTGCGCATCAGCGAATGCAATCTCGCCGTCGTAAGGTCGCGCCGCATATTCGCTGGCGTACGGTTCAGGAGGATGGTAAGGGAAGTGAGGATCGTAGAGATGCATCCACAGAAAGAATTGTTTCTGCAAATTCTGTGTCAGCCAATCGAGCGCTGTATCAGCCACCACATTTCCCGGACGCTCCATCTCATCCAAATTCGTTTCATCGAGGCGGCTAAAATCGAAGTGGTCGTAATAAAAATCGAAGCCCTGGTTTAACCCGAAACGTGAATCGAGCACCGCTGCTCCAACGACCGCTCCGGTCCGGTATCCGGCTTGTTTGAGAAAAGAGGCCAGCGTCATTTGTTGCGGGCTGAGCTTATTGCCGCTGAAATCGTGCATGCCGCTCAGCATGGGATAAGTGCCGGTCAACATCGTTGTATGGGACGGCAAAGTCACAGGCACAACAGCAAAGGCGCGCTCAAAGCGAGTTCCATCAGCGGCGAGGCCGTCAATATTAGGCGTCCTGATTTGCTTGTATCCGTAACAGCCAAGGTGATCGGCCCGCAGCGTGTCAATGGTGATAAGAACTACATTGAGAGGCGGCTTTTTGGGAGTCTGAGCCACCACTAGCGTCTCCGCAATCAGAGCAAAGAAGACGCACAATCGTAAGAAAACTCGCACCATTGGATGCGTCCAGTTTAACGTATGTTTCGCCGAGAAAACTAGACCGCATCTCGTGCAGACGGAGCATCCGAACCAGCAATCCTAAATCGCACGGTGTGATACGCTGTGCCCTTATGAAGTTCTGGAGCGCGTATTTTCTATCCATCGGCCTGGTGGTCGGCAGTGCGTTGAGTGGAATTGCGTCCGGTCAGGTTTCTAATCGTCCGCGAACCCAAGCGCCCGCGAAGAGCGCGGCGCCACGCAGTTCGTCGCCCGACATCTTTTTAATCACCATCGACACTCTTCGAGCTGACCACGTTGGCTGCTACGGAGACAAGCAGGTGTCGACGCCGGCACTTGATGGCCTCGCCGCTGACGGCGTTCGTTTCACCCAAGCATTTACCCACAGCCCGATCACGAACACTTCGCACATCACGATTCTGACCGGCCTTTTGCCGAGCGT
>JAYVCW010000017.1:0-2863 GCA_043749775.1 Acidobacteriaceae bacterium
GCTGCGTATGCCATCTGTTGATTGGCAATTATCATTTTGCACGCGATTACGGGTGTGTGCACCCCGGCATGCCTCTTGGCCGCAAGCATCTCCGTCGAAGCCGTGACGCCCCCACTGGTGGGAATTGGCCTTTAAAGAACTACATCTATTGTAGGGCTTCAAATCGGGAAGTCAAATGACGCCCGTGATGTGACCGAACGCGCGTCCCGTGGGCGTCGCCCGTCCACGACAAGCCGGCCCTACCTCAACCGAACCGAAATCGTTTAGAGTTGTTCGGAGCGGACTCGCTGAATTTATGAAGATTGAGAAGCTTCTGAAGCGGTATCGAATTGAAAGCGGAAAAGACTTCCGGCTTAAAGATTATGATCCGGGCGATACCCACGGGTTGAAGTCTGAATTCAAGCCGCAGGCAAAGGTTTTGCTGACCGATGGAGTGCACAAACTTAGCGGCCTGCAAGACATGTTTGCCGCCCAGGACCGTTGGGCGCTCCTCATTATCTTTCAGGCGCTTGACGCTGGCGGTAAAGATGGCACGATCAAGCACGTGATGTCAGGCGTAAATCCTGAGGGCGTGGATGTGCATTCCTTCAAGACGCCTTCGAGCGAAGAACTGAATCACGATTTCCTGTGGAGGAGCACTCGCCTTTTGCCGGCAAGAGGAAAGATCGGCATCTTCAACCGTTCTTATTACGAAGAGTTGTTGATCGTGCGTGTGCATCCGCAGATATTAGAGAACGAGAAGCTGCCGAAAGAATTGGTGACCAAACATATCTGGCAAGAGCGCTTTGAAGATATCAATTGTTTCGAGCGCTATCTCACGCGGAACGGGATCGCAGTGCTCAAGTTTTTTCTGCATCTCTCGAAAAAAGAGCAGAAGAAACGATTCATGGAACGTCTCGACAATCCGGAAAAGAACTGGAAATTTTCTGCCGCTGACGTCAAAGAGCGTGAATGTTGGGGAGACTATCAGACTGCTTATGAAGATGTGATCCAGAACACGGCAACCAAGCACGCGCCCTGGTATGTGGTTCCGGCGGACAATAAGTGGTTTGCACGGCTCATCGTCTCGCAGGCGATTGTAGACACGCTCGAAAGTTTCAAGCTCGCTTATCCCAAGGTAAGCGGAGCCGATAAAGCAGACCTGGCCAAGGCGCGCCAGACGCTGGAGAACGAGTAATGAGTACGAGCGCGATTCGGCTACTTGAGAACTACCGGCAAGGGCTGATCGTAGGGCTGGATCGAAACCGTTAGTGATTTTCTCCGGTCAAATTCCTCTTTCGTCATTTTGAAACTGACGATGATCGTAGCTTTTTGCTCGGCTCCAGGCAGCATTTTGCTTTCCGGAGCGAGCGGAGGTTCGGCGCTTTCCTTGAGCGTCGGAAAAGCCTGGAAGTACCGCTCAAGATCGACCACCGACGCTGCTTCATCTTCATCGACCTTGCCTTCGGAGGTCGTCAGCTGGGCTCTCAAGGTATGAACCCACAATGGCTTTTCCCCGGTATTTCGCAGCGTGAAAGTCACGGCCGCCAAAACTATGTTCTGGCCGGGCACATCAACCGCATGGACAAACTTAATCGCTCCCGCGCCTTGCGGTTTTGCCCGCTCCTTGAAAGACACTATCCCGACAATGACTAGAATTCCAACGATGCAGGCCGCGACGATTCGGGCTGGCGGAAGTGTCCGCTTGGCGGTGCCAAATTCTTCTCCAATGTGGAATTCGGTCGGAGGGTCGGCAGTTGGCGTTGCAAGAAGATCAGACGACGGCGATGGTGCCGTTGATTCGGCGTCGGCGGGAGTGTGCTCTTCGGGCATTGGGCAATTGTAGTTGACGCCAGGCCTCACGAAGCTTTGCTCCGTTGAGGCATCGCTGAGACGGGCACCGATAGGAGCGTTTTAGAAACGTTTTCAGAGCTGAATGCTGGCTATACTTTAATCGCTTTGGCACAGGCTTTATAATTCCATCGTTTGCCGCCCGACGCACAATCTATGGTCCTCATCTTTTTTACCGCCGTCGTGACCTTTTGAAGCTTCGCCCAGGAGTTGATGTTTCCAGCCAGTCCGACATTGGCTGTGTGCGCCTTAATAATGAGGATTCTTTTGGGTATTGGGAACCGGACGACGATAAGGACTTCGAGCGTAAGGGGCGATTGGCGGTTGTGGCCGATGGCATGGGCGGTTACGAAGGCGGGCAGGAAGCAAGTCGACTGGCGGTCGATAACGTTGTCGAGGTGTATAAGAAGTTCGAAGGCGGACCTCGAGAAGCACTGGTTTCCGGACTTCAAGCCGCCCACGAAGCCATCCGTAAACATAGCTTTGAGCACCCTGAACTGCGCGGCATGGGAACGACCTGCACTGCGGCGGCGATCGTTAACTCGCAACTTTTTTTTGTTCACGTCGGTGACACGCGGCTATACCTCGTCCGGGACGGCGAGATGATTCGCGTCACCCGCGACCACTCCTATGTCGGGCGCCTGGTCGAGGCGGGGATGATCAGTCCGGAGCAAGCGGAAGTTCATCCCCAACGCAATATTCTGACCTCGGCCGTGGGCACAAATCCTGACTTGCTCATGGACGCATCCGAGGTGCCCACCCCGCTGCAGTCTGGGGACGTGATCATGATCTGCAGTGATGGGCTTTGGGGCCTCATGCGGGATGGCGAGATGCTTAACGCCTTAAAAAATAAAGACGTTGAGCAAGCGGGGCGCGAGTTGATCCAGCTTGCGCGTCAACGCGGCGGGCCCGATAACATTACGGTGCAGATTCTCCGCCTGCACTGAAGTCATTGCCCCAGCAATGTTCGTCCAGCAATGTTGGTCCGGTAATCGATTTGTCGAAGTAAATGTCGCGCGAGCCTGTCTCGAGT
>JAYVCW010000018.1:0-2014 GCA_043749775.1 Acidobacteriaceae bacterium
TGCGCGGTGGGTACGGTGGGACTGGAGATTGAGCGCAAGACATTTTTCGAGAAGGAACTCGATTTCAGAATTTCGCGTTCGTATGGGCCGGGTCGTTACGATGCGGCGTTCGAGCAGAAGGGGCACGATTACCCGATCGGGTATGTGCGCTGGACCGAGACTCGCAACATGGAAGCGTTTCTTGATCTGCTGGCGGCTAGGAAACTGAATTTGCAGGCGATTATTTCGCACCGGTTCCCGATTATGAACGCACTGGCCGCGTATGACTTGATTACTGGCAAGACGGGCAGTTCTTTTCTTGGCGTGTTGATCTCGTATCCGGGGCAATCGGAGCTAACCTCCCGAGTGGAGATGGGTTTGCCGCGATCTGGCATCGCGGCGGTTCAAGCAAAGATTGGTATAGGAGCAATCGGGGCTGGCGTATTCGCGATGAATACGTTGTTGCCAGTGATCAAAGAGGCTGGTGGCGTGGAGCTTGCCGGAGTTTGCACGGCGACAGGGGCCCGCAGCCGCAACGCTGGTGAGAAGTTTGGTTTCCGCTATTGCTGTACTGACGAAAACGAAATTCTTAACGATAAGAGTATCAATGCAGTCGTGATTGCTACGCGGCACAATCTGCATGCGCGCCAAGTCTTGCAGGCGCTCGGTTTGGGGAAGCATGTTTTTTGCGAGAAGCCGCTTTGTCTAACGGAAGAGGATTTGGCGGAGATCGTTCGTCAGCACGCGAAGGCGCGCAACGCGGCGCTGATGGTGGGCTTTAATCGGCGCTTTTCGCCGATGGGGCAACGGCTGAAAACATTTTTCGCAGCGGCGAATGAGCCGCTGCTTATGCATTATCGAGTGAATGCTGGCTTTCTCTCGGCGAACCACTGGACGCAGGATCCGGAGGAAGGTGGGGGACGCATCCTGGGTGAGGTCTGCCATTTTGTGGACTTCCTAACGTTTATGGCGGGTTCCTGGCCGATTCGAGTGCATACTCACGCGCTTGCGAACAACGGTCTTTATAGCGATGACAATCTGGTGCTTCAAATCGAATTTGCGAACGGCTCGCAAGGGACGATTGCGTATGTTGCGAACGGAGACAAGTCTTACTCCAAAGAGCGGGTTGAAGTTTTTGGTGGTGGCGCGGTTGGAGTACTGGAAGATTTTCGCGAGCTGGAGCTGGTTCGCGGCGGCCGCCGTCAAGTGGAGCGTTCGCGACTGACGCAGGACAAAGGGCATCGCGCGGAGTGGGATGCGTTTTTGAAGACGCTGCGAACGGGCGGTGCGGCACCTATTCCATTTGAAGAAATCGTTGCGGTTTCCCTGGCTACGCTGCGTGCGCTGGACTCGCGACGCCTGGGGGAGGCGGTAACTATAGAGACACCAGTTTTCCTCAACGCTGCCTTGCATCCGGAACCTGCTGCCGGAGACAATTAAGAAAAGGCGTGGAAATGCAGCTTTTGAAGCCTGCATGAGGGTCGATTTGCGAGCCTGCGGCGTAGTCTATTTATAAGAAAGTAAACTGCCATCGAATGTTGATTCTTGGTTTGAATATGTTTCACGCGGATGCCTCTGCGGCGATTGTGAAGGATGGCGAAGTTGTTTTCGCGATTGCGGAAGAGCGTCTGAATAGGAAGAAGCACTTTGGAGGCTTTCCTGCGCTAGCGATCCGTGCGTGCCTGGACCACGTTGGCGCGTCGATTTACGACGTGGATCATGTGGCGGTTGGTCAGGATACAGATGCGAACCTGGCGAAGAAAGTGCAATATGCGCTTTCGAATCCGACACGAATTCTGAATTTTATCCGCATGCGGCAGCGCAAGGAAGAGATGCGCGATTTGCGCACGCTGATTATTGAGTCGCTCGAAGCGGATCCGCAGCGGTTGCGTTTTACTGAACATCATCTGGAACACCATATTGCGCATATAGCGAGCGCGTTTTACTGCTCGCCGTGGGAGAGCGCGGCGGGGTTCAGTTATGACGGTTCCGGCGATTTTGTTTCTACGATGACGGCGCGCTGCCAGGGCACGGA
>JAYVCW010000019.1:0-27728 GCA_043749775.1 Acidobacteriaceae bacterium
TACCGCTTCGGACTCGATTTCACGGCCGCTTTGCTTAAGGCGGGCGGCAAGCAACTTGCCTATGCCGGAGCCTTCACGAATCCTCCAAAGACGACTCGCGAAATCATGGAGCCACAGACATACCTCAAGCACGAAACGCTCGAACCTTTGAAAATTATCGACATGCAAAAAGATTTTAAAGACTATGACGCTTTCGATATCGGGGCGATGGGGGAGTTCGACGTCGATATTCTGGTCGAGCAGTACGGGGGGCGCGACGAGTCGGATGCGCTTTATCCGGCATGGCGGGGCGGATACTATTTCGCGGGAAAATTGAAGGCGGACAAGAATGCTCCCATCGTTATCTCTTACGTGTCACGCTGGTCCGAGGCGTCGAAGGCGGCGGAATTCGCGGCCGTGTATGCCAAATCGCTGGCGAAACGCTACGACAAGCGGCAGGCTTTAGATGCCAATGGCAAGATTGAGGCGGACGCGCCGCCGCCAGAGTCATGGCGCACGCTGCGAGGCCTCCACGCGTGGCTTACCGAAGAAGGCGTTGTAACCATCGATGTTCGCGGTGACACGGTGATGGTAAGCGAAGGCCTTGACGCCGCAACGACGGAGCGCGCGACTGATGACCTTTGGCCGGTACATGATAGGGACAAGCAGGATAAAAAAGACAAGAAAGACAAAGATAATTACGATAAGAACGAGCACCAAAACCTCGAGCAGCCTCCGCCAGTTAGCCCTTAAAAACGGTCTTGTATAATCACAATTTCTTACAAGTTCTCAGAATTTCGGCGATATGCCCGATTCCACGAGGAGCGCGATTGCAGCAAGCAGAGATCGGAATTATTGGCGGCAGTGGTCTGTATCACATGCCGGGATTCAACGATCCACACGAGGAACGGCAGCAGACGCCTTTTGGCGACCCATCTGACTCTTACATTCTGGGAAGCCTCGCCGGACGCAAAGTTGCATTCCTTTCGCGCCACGCGCGCGGTCACAAGCTGTTGCCAAGTGAACTAAATTTTCGCGCCAACATTTACGGATTTAAGCAGCTTGGAGTGGAGAGGATCATTTCCGTTTCAGCCGTCGGCTCTCTGAAAGAGGAGCACAAGCCGCTGGACTTCGTGATCCCTGACCAGTTCTTTGATCGCACGCGCCATCGCATTGACACCTTTTTCGGTGAGGGAATCGTTGCCCATGTGGGGTTTGGCGATCCCGTGTGCGGGGAAATGACAAAGATTATCAGCCGGGCGTGCGCCTCCGCGAATGTTACCGGAAAACTCGGCGGAACCTACGTTTGCATGGAAGGCCCGCAGTTCTCCACCAAGGCGGAATCCAACGTCTATCGCAGCTGGGGAGCCGACGTAATCGGTATGACCAACCTGCAAGAAGCGAAATTGGCGCGCGAAGCGGAGATCTGTTATGCGACGGTTGCCATGGTTACCGACTATGACTGCTGGCATCCGCATCACGACTCCGTAACCGTGGACCAGATTGTGGCGGTGCTGACTAAGAATGCCGAAAATGCGGCAAAGGTTGTGCAGCATACGGTCGCGGCCATGCCAACCGGCCGATCTTGTAAGTGTGGATCAGCGCTTGCTCACGCTATTCTTACTGATCGTACGAAAATTCCGGCGGCCACAAAAAAGAGGCTAAAGCTAATCATAGAGAAATATTTGACCTAACGATCGCGGCCCGGGCAAGCACCGCCTGATTTCGCTATTCGCAGTCATTAGTAGTCTCAATCTAGTCTTACTCTTACTGCAGACTTACTGCGTTTTACAGCCTTTTATTACGGAGAATCATGAGCATTCTGGTAGTAGGTTCCGTCGCTTTTGACACGATCGCCACGCCTTCCGGACGAGTAACAGATATTCTCGGGGGAGCCGCCACTTACTTCTCCTTAGCAGCCAGCTATTTCACCGACGTGCGAGTGGTTGCTGTCGTTGGAGAGGATTTTACTGCCGAGAACGAAGCGGTCTTCACCAAGCGGGGGATCGACACCCGCGGCATCGAGCGAACGAAGGGCAAGAGTTTTCGCTGGGGAGGCCAATACCTCGACAATCTCAATGAAGCTAAAACTGACTTTACCGAACTAAACGTGTTCGAGAAATTTCAGCCGCGAATTCCCAGAGAATATGCCGACACCCAGTTCCTTTTTCTGGCAAACATTCATCCATCGCTTCAACTAGCCGTCAGGCACGAGATGAAAAAAGTCGACTTGACCGGCGGCGACACGATGAATTTCTGGATTCAGGGAACGCCCGAAGAATTAAGACAAACGCTGAAGGTTGTTGATGTTTTGCTTATCAATGACACCGAGACGAAAATGCTGGCCACGGAAAAGAATCTTTTGCGCGCCGCCAATAAGGTGATCACCCTGGGGCCGAAGGCACTTGTGGTTAAGCACGGAGAATACGGCGCCACAATATTTTTCCGCGAAGGCGCTTTCGGAGTCGGATCACATCCTTTTCGCGCTCCTGCATTGCCCATCGACGAGGTCAAAGATCCCACCGGCGCAGGCGATTCCTTTGCCGGAGGTTTCATGGGATACATCGCCTCACAAGGCGAGATCAATCGCGAAGTGTTGAAGCGGGCGTTATTTTACGGCGGCGTTATGGGATCATTCGCTGTGGAGCGCTTTGGAACAGAGCGCCTGCAGCAGTTATCCCGGGAAGAAATTGATGCCCGCTTTCAAATCTTTCGCGAACTGACTCACCTGGATTAGCGTAGCGAACTGGCCAAACGTGAAAAAGCAAAGGCGCGACGCCATCGGGACGAAACAACCGGGCATTCCGCCGGACATTAGCGTCGCGCAGGTCGGCGGCTTGGCAATACTGACTTCGCTCTTCTCCTTTTTCTATTACTACCAACATAACGGCATTCTTCTTTATGGGGACGCGGTGGCGCACATCAACATTGCGCGGCGCGTGTTCGACTCTCAAACCCCGGGATTACTCCAGTTGGGCACCGTGTGGCTTCCACTACCTCATGTGCTCATGATCCCTTTTGTCTTCGCAAATAAGTTATGGCAAAACGGCGCTGGCGGGTCTTTTCCCTCAATGGTCGCCTATGTGTTCGGAGTGGTGGGAATCTTTCAGCTGGTGAGAGGCTTTCTGGCCTCTACTCTTGTCGAGAAGCCAGAAGAGAAGATGGCGTCGTCGGTTGGGGCGTGGATCGCGGCACTCGTCTACGGCGCGAATCCAAACCTGATCTACCTTCAGACGACAGCGATGACGGAGTCGCTTTATCTTTGTCTGTTCATCTGGGCAGTTGTTTTCTTTGCCAGGTTTCTCGAATTAGCGAGCCGTGAAAATTCGCCAAGCGATTCCAAAGCGCACACCAAGACAATCGCGATGAATTGTCTGATGCGCTGTGGATTATGTCTCGCGGCAGCTGAACTTACTCGATACGACGGGTGGTTTTTGGCGGGAGGTGTGGGAATTTGCGTCGTGGCTTCCGCGGGCACAAGAAATATCAGCAGCGATCGAAACGACATCCGTACAGCCCGAAAATTCGTCAGTATATTTCTTGGAGTTATCGCTTGCGCCCCCCTGCTATGGCTCGCCTACAACCGTGCCATCTACGGTAACGCTCTTGAATTCGCGACCGGATCTTTCTCAGCCAAGGCCATCGAGTCGAGGGTCAACGCCCCGAACCCCGCCCTTCACAACTTGTTCACGGCCGGCACCTACTTTCTGAAATCGGCGCAATTGAATATGGCGTCAGGCAACTGGGGTCGCCTCTGGGTCGCCGCTGCGATCTGCGCGCTTCTGCTCATCGCATTCAAGCTGCGACGACGCGCATTGCCGTTTTTTTGCTTGTGGCTTCCGATACCGTTTTACGCATATTCCATCGCGTATGGGTCGGTGCCAATTCACGTTTCTACCTGGTGGCCGTTTGCCACTTTTAATCAGCGCTATGGACTTCAACTGCTTCCGCTCTTAGCAGTCTCCGCGGGATTGCTGGCCGCTTTTCTGTTCCGCTGGAGCGCCAGTCGAAGACACAGGTGGAAAATTGCGGCGGCCTGTCTCGCATTAGTCGTGGTCAGTTACGGCTCCGTATGGAAAGCCGAGCCGCAATGCTTTAGTGAAGCGCGCAAAAATTGGACTCTACGATATCCGCTGAACGCTTCTGTGCAGCGTTTGATAAGCACTTTCCCGCATCCATCTATTTACCTGATGGATCTGAGCGAACACGTGGGCATAATGGAGCAGGCTGGTATCCCGCTACGCCAGGTGATCAACAGCGAAAACCGCCGCTTATGGATGAGATCAGACGACCCAAACGGGCTGTGGGAGAGGGCTTTGGCTGATCCTGCCAGGTATGTAGACTTCGTGATTGCCTTCGATGGCGACATGGTAGACAAGTTGGTCAACAAGGCAAACCTTTTTGAATTTGCGGAATTACATGCAAGCGGGCAAGCGTCGGCAAAGATTTACGCCACCCGACGCGTACCGCCGCACACGCAATAACCCGGCAATTTTCTCTCGCAAAGCCGACCCTGATGATAAAATCCGCAGCAATCGGCGTAAGATCGTGAACCCACATCACATTTACGAAATGCTCCGCAATCAAGCGGGAAGTGTTCTCAGCTCGACGTTGGCGCGTCTGGTGTTAGCAACGATCCTGGGCGGGCTCATCGGCCTGGAGCGGCAATTGCGGCATAAGCCTGCCGGATTGCGTACCAATATGTTTATCTGTTTCGGGGCCGCGATGTTTACGATTCTGTCTAAGCAACTGGCTGGCACAGAGTCTGACAGTAAGCGTATTGCTGCTCAGATCATTCCAGGTATCGGTTTCATTGGCGCCGGCTCTATTTTGCACGCGCGCGCATCCGTGACCGGGCTTACGACCGCCGCAACACTTTTCGTGGTCGCGTCCATCGGTATGGCCGCTGGGGGCGGCCTTTACCTGATCGCCTGCTGGGCTGCCGTGATGATATTGGTGTCGCTTGAAGTTCTCGGTCGCATCGAATCACGCTTTGCGTTAAAGATGTTTGTCGCGAGCTTTCAAGTTACGGGACGAAGCATTGATGGCATGTTGCGCGAAGTCAATCGCGTCCTCGAAAGCGAACAGGTGAAGATGCAAAGCATTCACGTTGCCGAAGCACCGCCGGACTTTCGCCTGATATTTTCTGTGAACTGTGAGCACGAAGAGGGAAGAGTACTGTCTATCCGTCTGCACGAATCGGACGCCTTCGCCAGCGTAACCGCGCTCGGCGCAATCGAACACGAATGAGCGCCATTTCTTTCACTAAGGCCACAGCGTGCGGTAATACCTTTCTCCTTATTGACAGCATATCCGGCAACATTGACAGCAAGTCCCACAACACTCCTCAGCATGATGCCGACCTGTCCGTCTTGAGCCGCCGCTTGTGCGATCCGCACTTCGGAGTCGGAGCGGACGGCGTGGAATGGCTGTTCCCGGATCCAGAAGCAGATGTGCTCGCTCGACTATTCAACGCAGACGGCTCTGAGGCGGAAATATCGGGCAATGGTACCCGTTGTGTAGCCGCGGAGATTTGTTTTCGCTTGCATTCCGACGTTAGCAAGCGTGAAGTGGTCATCCGGACTGGCGCCGGCATCAAGATGTGTCGGCTCACCGGTCACCGAGACAATACGTTTGAATTTGAAACCGACATGGGAGTGCCGCAAATCGGGGGCGAGCTTTCGATTGAGACTATGTGGGTGAAAGCCGCGGGTATCCAGTTGTCGATGGGGAATCCGCACTACGTAATTTTTGTCGGAAACTTTCGTGACGGCTGGCAAAAGGAGGCGTCGCTTATCGGCAGCCAGCCTCAGTTTCAGCAGGGGACTAACGTCGAATACGCGGCGGTTCGCGGTCCAAACGAAATCGCAATTCGTCACTTCGAGCGCGGAGTCGGCGAAACCCAATCTTCCGGCACCGGATCTTGCGCAGCGGCCGTCGCAGCCATAGCAACGAATCGCGTCTCGTCTCCTGTTACTGTCATAGCTCCGGGTGGATCGCAGACCGTACGTTGGGAGGATCGGGTATATCTAAAAGGTCCTGCGACGATCATCTGCAAGGGCGAATTCTTCATTTAAGATGAAGTTTAAATCTAACTTTAAATCTAACATTAAATCTAACAACGAAGCTCAAATCGGCACCCTGCGCGCCCAATGGCCTCTATCCAAATTCGCATAAAACCTCCATCGTTGCGACGCGGAGACAAAGTTGCTGTCGTTGCCCCCGCCTCGAACATCAACCGAGACGCGTTGGAGAAAGGCTGTGACGGGTTACGGAAACTAGGCTATGAACCGGTTTTCTCTGAATCCATTCTTGAGCGCGATCTCTATTTCGCGGGCTCCATTCAACGGCGCGCACGCGAATTGGAAGAGATGTTCCTTCGCGAAGACGTGCGAGCAATTATCTGCGCCCGGGGTGGATACGGATCGAACTACCTTTTGCCGGGCCTGAATCCTGCCGCCCTCAACCTTAAAACAATCCTCGACCACCCGAAAATCTTTGCCGCGCACAGCGATCTCACCTCTTTGCTCACCACCTTCACCGACACACTTAACTTGGTTACATTTCACACTCCGATGGTGAACAAAGACTTTGCGGCTGAAGATGGTGTCGACCTCGCGTCCTGGCACAGCGCGGTCGAAGGGTCGAATGAATGGGAAATCGGCGCGGGTTCGGGGGCGCGGCCGCTGGTTGCGGGCGAGGCCGAGGGAACCCTTTACGGCGGCTGTCTCTCGATCCTGGTGGCGGCAATAGGCACCCACTATGACATTCAAACCGCAGGCAAGATTTTGTTCCTCGAAGATGTCGCCGCCAAACCTTTTCAAATCGATCGCATGCTGATGCAAATGAAATTGGCGGGTAAATTTAAGGGCGTGCGAGGCATCGTCTTCGGCGAGATGCTCGATTGCGTGCAAAACTCCACGCAAGACTACACGCTAGAGGATGTAGTGATGCGAGTGGTCGGCGACCTTGGCATCCCCGTGGCCTTCGGAATGCGTTCCGGACACGTCACGCGCGCCAACATCACTTTGCCTTTTGGCGTGACGGCGCGGCTTGAGGTTTCTGGCGACGTAAAACTGAAAATTTTAGAGGCCGCGACCGCCGGGTAACTCAATCTGCATATCCAAAATCTACCAACCAATTAAAATAAACAGACTTACATGACAAAGCAGAAGCACGTTCACATCATGGGCATTTGCGGCACTGCGATGGCATCGCTCGCCGGAATGCTGCAGGAGCGAGGGTATCGCGTTACGGGCTCAGATGCAGCGTCGTATCCGCCGATGTCAACCTTTCTTGAATCGCTCGGTATCACCGTGGCGCAGCCATTCTCTGAGGGGAACCTCGATCCAAAGCCAGACTTGGTTGTGATCGGCAACGCCTTGTCCCGCGGTAACGTGGAGCTGGAGCGAGTTCTCGACGAGCGGATTCCGTTCTGCTCTATGCCGCAGATTTTGCGTGACGAATTTCTCGCCGGAAAAGAAGTACTGGTAGTGGCGGGAACCCACGGCAAGACGACAACGACCTCGATGCTCGCCTGGATTTTCGAGTCAGCGGGCAAGCGGCCATCATTCCTGATTGGCGGCATTGCGGAAAACTTCGGACGCAGCTTTGGCCTAGGCGACGGCAAGCATTTTATTTTGGAGGGGGACGAGTACGACACCGCTTTTTTCGACAAAGGCCCAAAATTTCTCCACTATTTTCCCGACGGATTGATTCTCACCTCGGTGGAATTCGATCACGCCGATATTTATAGAGATCTCGATGCGGTAGAGACTGCGTTCAAACGACTGGTGAATCTCGTGCCTCGGCGTGGACGCATCATCGCCTTCGATTCCTCCCAGCCTGCAAACGAAAATATCGATTGTTGCTTAGCCAAGGCATTCTGCCTGGTCGAGCGCTATGGGCCGTCAGATCAAGCTAAGAGCGGCTCAGGTTTCAGAATCACCAATCTGAAGTTAGGTGAGAGCAACACCACGTGGTCGGTGCTACGTGAGGGCAAGTCCTGGGCCGACTTTGAGTTTCCATTGGGAGGCGAGTACAACGTTTGGAACGCAACTGCCGCCGCCGCCATGGCCAGTCATTGCGGAATTCCTGAAGAAGCAATTGCTCAGGCCCTGAAGTCGTTTCGCAGCGTGAAGCGGCGCCTTGAAGTGAAGGCCGAGGTAAACGGCATCACAATCATCGACGACTTTGCGCATCATCCTACGGCGATAGAGCAGACGATCAACGCCTTGCGAGCGCGCTATCCGCAATCGCGCCTGTGGGTCATTCTCGAGCCGCGTTCCAATACGCTTCGCAGAAACGTCCTGCAAGATGCGCTTGCGAGTAGCCTGGCGCTTGCGGATCAGGTCATCATCGCTGCCATCTTTAAATCGGAAGCCATCCCTGAAGCCGAACGGCTCGACTTGGAACGGGTTGTGAGTGATATCCAAAGACGCGGCAAGCAAGCCCGCATTCTGGCGGACGCTGATGCCATTGTTACGACGATTTCGCCCGAATTGCGCGACCGCGATGTGGTCGCCATCTTATCCAATGGCGGATTCGGCGGTATTTATGAGAAGCTACCTCAACGATTGCGCTCGCTCGGGAGCAAGACAAAAGAATCGGCGCAGAAGAGTTCGGGATAAGTCAGCGTGAGTTTTTTAAGCGCGCGCATCTTATCCGCCTTCTATCTGCGTTCTATTTGCTTTCTATTAAAGACAGGCTTGGGGTGAAAGTGTAGGTGTTCCGCACCATACTCATGCTGCTGCTGTGGGCTGCCGCCCTGCCATTCGCGGCCGTCTTCGGCATTCCGTGGACTTACGTCACAAAAGACATCACCTTCCTCTATCGCAGCTGCATGCTCGCGGCCTATGCCGGGGTACGACTCGCTGGCGTCAAAGTTAAAACGATTGGCCTCGACAAAATTGATCCGGAACGAACTTACATATTCATGTCGAATCACATCTCGAACCTCGATCCTCCTGTCACGCTGCCGCTTATCCCTCGTCGCACCTCGGTGATGGTGAAAAAAGAATTATTTAAAGTTCCGATACTTGGCCCCATCATGAGGATCGGCTCCCTCGTGCCGGTTGATCGTGGTAATCGCGATGCCGGAGTTTCGGCGGTGCGTGAGGCCGTAAAGACGATCACCGGCGGATTAAATATGACGATCTATGTGGAAGGCAAGCGATCGTTCGACGGCAAAATGTTGCCCTTCAAAAAAGGCCCGTTCTACCTCGCAAAAGAATGCGGAGTGCCGGTGGTACCCGTCACAATCTCCGGAACCGAAGTCGCCATGCCTAAGGCGCGTTTCTCCATTCGTCCGGCATTAGTGACGGTACAGTTTCATGATCCGATCGAACCCATTGACTTTGGCGATCGGGATTGCTTGATGGCGAAGGTGCGCGCGTCCATCAACGCTGGATTACCCGAGGAGTTGAGAGACTAATTGTACTGCCCGGCCATGCTGAGTTAGTACTCTCCGGATTTGTCATTAGCCAGTTTTTCTTAGCTTCGCGAAAGACGTGCCGCATTTCAACGATGACCGTGGCTAAGATTCGTTTTGTTCATGACCGCGTTCGGTTAATTTTCTTACAGCTTTTGCAATCTCGGGAAGTTTGGCATAGGCCGCACAGCATTTGAGCCATAAGCGATGATCGATAGCGGGAGCGCCGCTGACCATCGCTCCGGGCGCGACATCATGCGGAATGCCGCTCTGGGCGATCGCCACCGCACCGTCTCCAATTTTGACGTGCCCGGAGACACCGACTTGCCCTAAGAGAATTACGTTATTGCCTACATCAGTTGTGCCGGCGAGGCCGACTTGCGCGCAAAGAAGGGTATCGTGTCCGATAGTACAACTGTGGCCAACGTGGACCATGTTGTCGATCTTAGAACCACGACCGATGCTCGTTTCCCCAATACTGGCGCGGTCAATGCAGGCGTTGGCTTGAATTTCTACGTTGTCCTCAATTACGACATTTCCTGATTGCACGATCTTGTACCAGCGATTCCCGCCCTGTTGATCTTTATATTGCGCAAATCCAAACCCATCAGAGCCGACCACCGCTCCGTTCTGCAACCGGACGTTGTCGCCTAATTCGCAGAACTCGCGGACTACGCCGTGCGCGTGCGAGAAGAAATTATTTCCGATTTTTGCTCCGCGATAGATGACTGTGTGCGCCAGCATCACCGCGTCGTCTCCAATCACCGCATCCTCGTCTATCACCACATAGGGGCCGAGGTGCGCGTTCTTCCCCAGCTTCGCTGATTTGTGAACTACCGCCGTCGGGTGAATGCCAGGCGCATAGTTTGGCGGCTGATAAAAAAGTTCAATCGCTTTCGCCCAAGCGAGATAGGGGTTTTGGCTGCGCAGCATCCCGGCTGAGATAGCCGGGAAGTTTTCGGCCACGATCACGGCCGTCGCTTTCGTCGACTTGGCTGCGGCGTTGTATTTTGGATTGGATACGAAGGTCAATTGTCCAGAGGCAGCTTGTTCAATGCCGGAGACTCCGGTGATTTCGGTGTCCGGAGATGCGTTTTCTAAGCGAGCGTCAAGCGCTTTTGCGATGTCAGATAGTTTCATGGCGGTCTCGTCGAGATTGTAGCGGAAGCTAGGGGTGCAGATCCTACCTTGCGGATCAGATGGGCGGCGGGTTGTACTCCATCACTTTGGACGGGCAAGGCGCCTGTCGCCACGCTTTCGTCTTTATAACAACCTCTTCCAATGCTCGAACAATGTGATCCGTTCTACTGCTCGAACAATGTGACCTGGCGAGTGTCGGGTTGTCCGCCTCTTCGACGGCGATTGGCTGCTCCGATGACGGCTATGACAACGAGGGAAGATAGCGCGTCGCGGGGAACAAAAACACGCTGAGCGTTCGAGCGCAAGTCAGGCGGATTCATCAAGAAACCTTCATCTGGATTTTGGGTGAGGTCGTTGGGCAGAATGCCTTCGATCACTTCACTGTCTTTAAACTTCAAACGGACCCATAGGCCTTCAGTTCGAGGCCGGGTGGTGAAAGTTTTCCGCGTCATCAGCTCGCCCTCGGAAAACTCACGCACAAAATACACCGCTTTGATCTCGTGCAGGTCGATCGCGACTACGTTTCCGGAGGTGTTGAGCAACTCGAGTTTACCTTCGACGACAAAATTAGAAGGAGACACGAAGCCGCTGATCGAGTCGCGGTCGTGTTTCCGTACAATTACTTTTTTGTGGGTAGAAGGCATGATCTCCGCTTGGATTCTCGCACTTTCCGCGGACATTCAAGCGGAATTAGCACCAATTGCCTCGAGACAGTAGCCAAACGGTAAACCTTGTGGTATTTTCTCTTGTTTACTAAAAGCGGGTTCTTACGATATAAGTCTAATGGCTAGAGGGAGTTAGATTCCTTACGCGACCGGCATCTTCCAGTTCCGGTCCTCTCCCTGTGGAAAATCTGTGAATAACGCCCCGGACCAGCCACCGCAGGCGACTAGGAAGGCATGGCCGATTACATATATACGCTGGAAACCCGGCTTTCACCGGATCAGCAAAAAGCAGTAAACCTCGTCCAAGACGCCGCTAAGGCGGCGGGACTGAACCTCTATCTCACCGGCGGCGCCGTCCGCGACATCATTACAGGTTTGCCCATTCGCGACCTCGACTTCACGGTGCAGGGCAATGCACTGAAGTTGCAGAAGGACCTGGAGCGCGCGGGGGCAGAGATCGGCAATACTGACAACGATCTGCGCTCGCTGCTACTAACCCTGCCTGGGGGCGTTCGCGCCGAGATCGCTATGGCCCGCTCGGAGCAGTACGACAAGCCGGGCAAGGCTCCGCAGATTTCTCCCGCAACGATTATCGAAGACCTGCGCCGCCGCGATTTCACCATCAACGCCATGGCGCTTTCTCTCAATGAGGGGTCGCGTGGACTGCTGATGGATCCGTTTAATGGTGCCGCCGACATCGAAGCGAAAGTCATCCGCGTATTGCATAACTACGCATTTCTCGAAGAGCCATCGCGCTTGATTCGTGCCACGCGCTTCAGCACTCGCTTTCACTGGCCGCTCGAAGAGAGAACGCAGACGCGCTACCAGTCGGGAAAAGAGAATACCTATATCGAGCACATTCGCAGCGCAGCCATTGGCTACGAAATCGAGCAGATTGCCTACGAGGATGATGCGCTCGGAGTGCTGAAGGCTTACGAAAAAGAGGGCTGGCTTGAAGTTTTAAATCCGCACTGGAGCTCCGCCAAAGTCGATACGGCTGCCCTTTCGGCGTTGGCGAAGGCGCGGCAACAAATGAACGAGCTTGGCTATATGCCCGACCCGGCTCCGGCGGTTTTGCATTTCTTGACGGCGCGACTGGGCGATAAAGACGTAGCCGATTTGCGGCGTGCGATTCCACGAAAAGATCTGGTTGAATCCTGGAAAGAATTAGAGGCGGATGCGAAAAGTCTGTCGAAGCGCCTGATGGGCAAAGAAGCCTCTACCCCATCGCGTGCCTGGCAGCTGTTGTCCGCATCCCGCCCGGAGCTGATTTTATTTCTCTCCATCACGGCGCGGCAGCAGAGCGTGTCGCAGAAAATAAAGAACTTTTTCACCAAGTGGCGGCAAGTGCAACAGAAAGTTCCACTGCCTGAAATGACGGAATTGCACATTACGCCGCAATTGCCCGAATACCAGAAAATTGCGAACGACGTGTTCTTGCTGCTCTTGGATGGCAAGTTACGCTCGCGAACCGAAACGCTGAAATATTTGAAGCCTCTTGCTCCCCCACCGCCGCCTCCGCCACCGCCACCACCGGCGAAACGAGGTCGCGGGGCTAAGGCCGCTGCCGCTGCTGCAGCAACTGCGGCCGCTGCAGTGCCGACAAAAGCTGGCAAGGGAAAGAAAAAAGGGTCAGAAGCACCCGCGACAGGAGCGCCCGCCGCTACCTCGACCGGCACGCCGGAAAAGAACGTCAAGTCGGGAAAAAACGTCGCGCCGCCTAAGTCGCAGCCGAATGCTGCGTCGAAAGAGCTACCGGCAAAGACGCAGAAAAAGGAACATTCGTTAGCGGCAGCGAAGAAAGTAACCAAGCCCGCGCCTGCCAAACCGAAGGCGGTGGCGAAAGGCAAGCCACCCTCCAAGCCCGTGAAGCTCAAGGCGAAGCCCAACGCGAAGCCGAAAAAGAGACGCAAATAGGTTCGCGGCCGGCGAGCAGAATATGTTTTTGATCTTCCATTTGATCTTCCAATAGATGAGGCCCACGGCCAAAGGTCAGTTACAACGTCAATTACAACAAAGTTCAGCTACAAGGACGTTCAGTTATAATCCAGACATGCGGCGCTCGTTTTGGAAAGCGGCGTCTCTCGTGGTTTTACTAACGCTACCGGTGTGGGCACAGCATCGCGGCAGCAGCTTTCACGGAATTTCATCTGCCGGTGCGCAATCGCATCCCGTGCGATCCTTCAGCGGCGGCCCTCGCTACAACTTCGGCAGTTTCGACAGCAACTTCCATATCACTCAGGATTTCGGGCGACCTCCCGG
This sequence comes from Acidobacteriaceae bacterium, assembly GCA_043749775.1. Taxonomy (GTDB): domain Bacteria; phylum Acidobacteriota; class Terriglobia; order Terriglobales; family Acidobacteriaceae; genus Acidiflorens. The sequence goes on from JAYVCW010000019.1 coordinate 13,477, forward strand.
CTATCCGCTGCTTGGCGGCCGCGCGGAATTCAATCATCGTGGGTTTCATAGTCGGAGGTCGTTCTATCCCTACGGCGCTTACTTTCCCTACTACAGCGCATATTGGGACCCTTACTACGCGTCCGATTTTCAAAGCCGTTACGAAAACTACGACGCCGAAGGGAGCGTCTACACGGAGCACTACAACCCTCATTATCGTAAAGACGGCAATTTAGAGCGCGACGTCCAGACTCTCAATGGCAAGATCGATAGACTGCAGGCCGATGTTGAGGCGCAAAATGTTGAAGCGCAAAATAATGACGCGCGAAATGTTGACGCGCGAAACCAGCCTACGGAAGAGCAGCCTTTAACCGCTCTCGTGTTTCGCGATCAGCATGTGCTCGAAGTTCGGAACTATGTAATCTCCGGTGGAACGCTTTGGGTTTTGAGCGAGCGGCAATCGAAAAAGATTCCGCTCGGTGAGCTGGACCTCGAGGCCACAGCGAAAATGAATGACGATCGCGGCGTCAACTTCCAAACACCCAAATAACGCGCCCCGACGGCGGGACATCGTGGTGGCCCGCAGTTTGCCATTGCGGTTGCACCAAACGAGGGCGTTGCGTGATTTCATCCAGCCAGTAGAATGAGTTTGACCCCTAAAAAGAAAATCATTCATGTCTGAATTCGTACACCTTCATCTTCATAGTGATTACTCCATGCTCGACGGCGCCTGCGACGTCGAGAAGTTGGTCGAACGCGTCCACGAGCTCGGCATGCCCGCTGTGGCCATGACCGATCATGGGAACATTTTTGGCGCGGTGCACTTTGTGAATGCCGCCAAAAAAGTAGGCGTGAAGCCGATCGTCGGCTGCGAACTTTACATCTGCAAAAAAGATGACCACGTCATCACCCGAACTCCTCCCGACGGCGATACCTACAATCACCTGCTCGTCCTGGCTGAAAATGAAGAGGGCTATCGCAATCTCGTAAAGATCACCTCGGAAGCGTCGTTGCACGGCTTCTATTACAAGCCTCGAGTAAGCAAGAAATTTTTGGCGGATCATTCAAAGGGATTGATCGGGCTTTCCGGTTGCCTGAAAGGGGAGGTCGCCGAGCGGCTGATGGAAGGGAACTACGACGCGGCCCGATCGGCGGCGGGATTTTATCGCGATCTTTTCGGCAAAGATAATTTTTTTCTTGAGATCCAGGACCAGGGCCTCGAGATGGAGCACCGCATCCGAGCGGGCCTGTTTAAGTTGGAGCAAGACATCGGCCTCCCCATGGTCGCGACCAACGACAGCCACTATCTCTGTGAAGACGACGCCCACGCGCAAGATGTGATGCTCTGCATTCAGACCGGCAAGTCGATTCAGGAAACGAATCGGATGAAGTTCGAAGGCACGCAGTTTTTCGTCAAGAATGCAGACGAAATGATGCGTGTCTTCAAAGACTCGCCCCAGGTGCTCTCGCGGACCCTGGCTATCGCCGAGCGTTGCAACATGAAGCTCGAAAAGCTTCCCACTCCGTTTCCGCATTTTGATGTGCCCGATGGTTTTACGCTGGACAGCTATTTTGAGCACGTGACTCGGCAAGGGTTCGCCCGCCGAATGGAAAACCTGCGGGGTGCGGCCTCCAGCGGCAAGCTTAAACATTCCGTGAGCGAGTACGAACAACGATTGGCGCGGGAACTCGACATCATCCAGCAGATGAAGTTTTCCGGCTATTTCCTGATTGTGTGGGATTTTATCCGCCACGCGCGCGAACTGAAAATTCCGGTCGGCCCGGGGCGTGGATCGGCTGCCGGAGCGGTCGTCGCATACTCGCTTGGCATCACCGATATCGATCCCCTGCAACACGAACTTCTCTTTGAGCGCTTCCTTAACCCGGAGCGCATTTCCATGCCAGACATTGACATCGATTTCTGCATGAACCGCCGCGGTGAAGTCATCGAGTACGTGACCCGCAAGTACGGTCGAGAGAACGTTGCGCAGATCATTACTTTTGGGACCATGGCGGCCAAAGCGGCGATCAAAGACGTGGGCCGCGCCATGGACATGCCATACAGCGACGTCGACCGCATCGCCAAGATGGTGCCGACCACGCTCAACATCAAGCTCAAAGATGCGCTAACCGAGTCGGTAGCGCTGCAAGAGGCCTATCAGAAAGATCCGCAGGTAAAGCAGTTGCTCGATACCGCGCTCAAGCTTGAGGGTCTCGTGCGTAACTCAGGCGTGCATGCGGCAGGGGTCGTGATTTCACCGCGTCCGTTGATTGAGCTCGTTCCCCTGCACAAGACAAAAAACGCGGAAATCGTGACCGCCTTCGATATGGTAGCGATCGAAAAAATGGGCCTGCTGAAGATGGACTTCCTCGGGCTCACGACGCTCACTATTCTCGACGATACGTTGAAGTTGATCGCGCAGAAGGGAACGACACTCAATCTCGACGATGTTCCGCTCGAAGATCACGTGACCTACGAGAAGGTCTTTCACAAGGGGCTGACGTCGGGCGTCTTCCAGTTTGAATCTTCGGGCATGCGCGATGTCTTGCGTCGCTATCAACCGAACTCGATCGAAGATTTGACCGCGCTCAATGCGCTCTACCGTCCTGGTCCGATTCAGGGAGGAATGATCGATGACTTTATCGAGCGGAAGCACGGACGCCGCAAGATTGAATACGAACTGCCGCAGCTGAAAGAAATCCTTGCGGAAACGCTCGGCGTCTTTGTTTACCAGGAACAGGTCATGCAGGCCGCTAACAAACTTGCCGGCTACTCGCTCGGTGAAGCCGATCTGTTGCGCCGTGCCATGGGCAAGAAGAATGCCGATGAAATGGCTAAGCAGCGCGAACGCTTTGTGCAAGGGGCGACCAAAAACGGCTTCCCGCCAAAGAAAATTGAGAAGATTTTCGACCTGATGGCGCAATTTGCCGGGTACGGCTTTAATAAGTCCCACTCGGCCGCATACGCGCTACTCGCCTACCATACGGCGTATTTGAAAACACATCATCCAGTCGACTTCATGGCGGCGTTGCTCACCTCGGTCACGGGAAGCACCGACGATGTGGTGAAGTACATTAACGAATGCCGCGAGATGGGAATTGCTGTCGAGCCTCCCGATATCAACGTGAGCGACGCGAACTTTACTCCGCATGGTGCGGCGATTCGCTTCGGCTTAGCGGCGGTTAAGAACGTCGGCGGCAATGCCATCGAATCGATAGTGGCGGCGCGCAAAAAACTGGAGCGCAATTTCAAGTCTTTCTACGAATTCTGTGAGGTCGTTGACCTGCGCCTGCTCAACAAACGCGTGCTCGAGTCTTTGATCAAGAGCGGCGCGATGGATAGCTTCGGACGGCGAGCGCAGCTCATGCAAGCACTAGATACGGCAATCGAGCACGCGCAGAAAACGCAACGCGACGCGGAGTCTGGCCAGCACGGTTTATTTGGCGTATTTGCCGACGAGACCGCACAGCAGGCCAACGATTCGCTACCCAACGTTCCCGATTGGGATGAGCACGTGCGGCTTTCAGCCGAGAAAGAAATACTCGGCTTCTTCATTACCGGCCACCCGATGGAGAAGTACAAAGATAAGCTCACCGACCTGAACGCAATCTCCACGCAAGATATTTGCTCCATGAAACGATCGACTGCGAAAGATGAAAACATCACCACAGCGGGCTTGATATGCGGGGTGCGCGTTGCAAAGTCAAGAAAGGGCGACCTGTGGGCGCAAGCGGCTCTGGAAGATATGTCCGGCACCGTCGAGTTGCTGGTTTTTCCTGAAGCGTATAGAAAGCTTGCAGAGAAGATGAAGTTAGAAGTTCCGGTTTTGATTCGCGGCGGAGTACGCATTGAAGAGGGTGCCAATCCAAAACTCACCGCGAATGAAATCATCCCGCTCGATGAGGCGCACGTTCCCTTGCCCCGGGCGCTGCGCATCCGCATTCCTTCTGGAAGCGCAACCGATAGCACGGTCGATGCGCTACATACCTTATTCAACGAGCGCAAGGGCGAAGCCAAAGTGCTGTTCGATGTTGAACGGGAAGGTGATTTTATGGTGGTCATGGAAGCCCAAGGCTATAATGTGATGCCAGACCGTAATTTCCTCGGCCGCGTCGAAGAGCTATGCGGACGAGGTAGTGTCCGGGTGATTCTGTGACAAAATGATTTCGTGAGGCTAAGGTAGAAGCAAAGCTTGAGACGATCAAAAAATAAATCCCCCGATCAAGGTGGCGAAGCGGTCGAGCAGCCTGAGCAAGTCTCGGCCCTGGCCGGCGCGGATCTTATGTTGTCGATGGTGGAAGCGCATCACCCCAAAAAACAGGGAAATAATTCGAAGGTGAATTCAGGATTAAAAGCGCAGCGAGAGCTTGACAAGATCGAAGGCCAGATTACGCGGCTGCAGTCGATGGAAGGCCAGAGTGGAGACACACAGCAGCAGATAGAGGGATTGAATCAGCGCGTAAACGATCTGCGTCGCGAAATTTCCTCCCATTTGAACGCCTGGGAACGAACGGAATTAGCGCGTCATCCGCAGCGGCCTTACACCCTCGATTATGTCGAACGCATCTTCACCGATTGGAGCGAGATTCACGGCGATCGTGGCTTTCGAGACGACCCGGCGATCGTCTGCGGAATGGCCCGCTTCCATGGCGAAGAAGTAATCATCGTCGGGCAACAGAAAGCTCGCGATGCCAAGCAGCGAATTTACCGTAACTTCGGTATGCCGCATCCAGAAGGCTATCGCAAAGCATTACGCGTGATGAAGATTGCCGAAAAATTCAAGCGGCCGATTTTCACATTCGTTGATACCGATGGCGCCTACCCCGGCCTGCACGCGGAAGAGCGCGGCCAGGGAGAAGCCATCGCCCGTAATTTGCTGGAAATGGCACGGCTCGAAGTCCCGATTGTCACCACCGTAATCGGCGTAGGCGGCAGCGGTGGAGCGCTCGCCATCGCGGTTGCCGACCGCGTCCTCATGATGGAGAACTCCGTCTATTCCGTAATTTCTCCGGAAGGCTGCGCTTCGATTATGTGGCGCGATCCCAGCAAAAAAGATCTTGCCGCCGAAGCTATGAAGATCACTGCCAAAGATCTCAGCGCTCTCGGTTGCATCGATGGCATCGTCCCCGAACCTCCCGGCGGAGCACACACCGATCACGGGCAAGCCGCCGAGTTGCTCGATACAGCTTTGCAGCAGAATTTAGCTGCCATCAAGCATCTTCCCGCGCCCGAGTTGCTCGAAACGCGCTACCGTAAGTTCCGCGATATGGCGCAGTTCTTCGAAGTTGAAGCTTGAGTCCCCGGGACTTGGCCGTTACAAACTAGATCAAAGTATTGGCAAGTGCAAGCAAGGCTCGACCATAAAATCAAATTTGTTGATTTGCTGCAAAGCCCGCTCCACCAGCGAGGTTTGGCACTCTTGCAGCGTAATCAAAAAAGGCAGCTTGGTTGTAGGGTGGCCCGGCATCTGCAAGACGGCGTCAATGTTGATGGCGCATTCCGAAAGAGCAGTCGCCAGCGCGGCAATGATTCCCGGTTGGTCCCGCACAAAGAATCTCAAGTAGTGTTTCGAAACGAAGTCATGACTGACCGCCATATTCTTGTCGGTAGCTATCCGTTCGCCGTCGCCCTTCGAAGTATCTGTGGTATCGCTCTTGGAGCGTGCGATAGCCATGATGTCTGAGACAACGGCAACGGCCGTAGTATGTCCGCCCGCGCCATGGCCCCCGAAGGTGGTTTCGCCGCCATAGATGCCAGTCGTTGCCACCAGATTCTGACTGCCTTCGACACGCGCCAAGGGCGACGATAGTTCGACCAAAGCCGGCCCGACACTTGCGAGTAAAAAAGCTTCTCGCTGCTGCCCGCTCTCTTTGCCACGCGCCTCGGTGGAACTCTTTGCAGTCGATTTCACTTCGGCCCGCGATATCTGACGAATCGTGCAACCCAGTTGGTTCGCATATTCAAAGTCGGTCGCTTGGATTCGCCGGATTGACTGAGCCGCGATGTTTTCCGGAGTGACGCTGCGGCGCAGGCCGATCCGCGCCAAAATGGTTAGTTTTGCCCGCGCATCGAGACCATCAAGATCTTCCGTGGCGTCAGCCTCAGCGAACCCGAGTCTCTGCGCCTCTCGAAGTGCTTCAGCAAATGCAATCTTCCTGGTCTCCATCTGGCTCAAAATATAATTGCAAGTTCCATTGAGAATTCCGCGAATGATAAACAGTTCATCGCCCGCCAAACCGTTTTGTAATCCGGAAATGACAGGCACGCCGCCCGCGACGGAAGCGCCGTAGTACAGCGCCTGTCCATTCTGACGGGCGAGGGTAATGAGTTCAGGGCCGTAGCGGGCGATCAGTTGCTTGTTTGCGGTAACCACCGACTTGCGAGCGGATAGCGCCTGCCTGATCCAATCTTCGGCCGGTTGAAGTCCTCCCATCAATTCGACGACGATATCCGCATCGGAAGAAATAATTTCCTCGATGTCTTCCGTCCAGCACACTGCGGAGGGAAGCCAATCAACTTTTTTTCGCTCCATGTTGCGATTGAGGATGTGTGTAAGACGCAGCCCGGTATTGGACCGCTCGGTCAGAATTTTTGCTACCGACTTTCCTACCGTGCCAAAGCCGAGAATCGCCACATTGACAGCAGAACGGCGTCCTGAAGTTGGCGCGCCTTCATTTTCGTCGATCTTTTTCATTTACTCCATTGTCGTCTAGAACGACTACCGGGCGTCCGGATGAATCTCAACTGTCGACCAGGTTTTAGCGACGGCGTGACACAGCGGTTCCAGCAAACACTCGGCGCACTTTGGAGCGCGCGCCAGGCAGAGCTTCCGTCCATGCCAGATGACTTGGTGCGAGAAATCGGTCCAGCGGTCCTGCGGAATTACTCGCATCAAGTCGTGTTCAATCTTGGGCGCATCTTCATGCTTCGTCAGCTCAAGCCGTCGCGATATGCGAGTCACATGAGTATCAACGACTAATCCAATATTTTTCTTGAACCACGTTCCAAGAACCACGTTCGCTGTCTTTCGAGCGACGCCGGGCAGGCTCAGCAATTCGTCCATGGTTTGAGGAACTTCTGCGCCGAAATCCGCGACGAGTTTGCGCGCGGCGCCCACCAGTGATTTCGCTTTATTACGAAAAAATCCAGTCGACCGGATGTCCGGCTGCAACTGTTCGGGATCGAGGGCCGCGAAGTCGGCGACCGTTGGATACTTTTTGAAGAGAATCGGCGTGACCATATTCACGCGAACATCTGTACATTGCGCGGAAAGAATAGTCGCGACCAGCAACTCCCACGCATTGCGATGGGTTAGGGCGCAGGTCACTCCAGGGTAGAGCTCGTCGAGCCCAGCCAGGATTTTCTGAATACGCTCAGGCGCGATTGAATCGTAGCCCGAGCTAGGTTTTTTTGTGGACTTTGGCGAAATCGGCTTCGCTTTCCTTCCCTTGTGGGAGCCAGTGCTCTTGCAGTCAGAGCCAGTGCCCAGTTTTCTTCCAGTTTCCCTTCCGTCCTTGCCGGGCTTGAGACTTGACGCCTTCAGTCCCGAAAGCCGCTTTCGCACCGCCCCCTCTTGTCGTCCGCTGCGGCTAGGCTGGCGTGGAGCAGTCCTTCGCGACATCGCTTTCCTCCTGCGTAATAAGAAACAATGGTAACAAACGCGATGTGATCGACCCAGGTTGCGCCTGAGGTAACCGCGTTGCAATTGACGACTCAGCGGACGCGTGAGTACTCTGAGAACTAAAGGAAAAGACTAGTGGCCGTTAAAAGCATAAAACTCGGGCAGGTGTGGCGCCAGGATGAAACCGGCCGCGATCACCTCGTCACGAAAGTTTACAGCGAAGTATTTTCGCAGTACGCCGTATTGCGACCCGCCGAAGTTACCGCGCCCGACGCGCCAGTCATCAAGGTTAAAGTTGCGAAAGCGACGGATGGCGTCAGCTTGCCCGGCTTCAGCTTCACCCAGGACGGAAGTTTTTGAACCGCGGGACGATTTCACCATCGGTTCATTGGCATGGAAATCGATAACTGATCTCCATGACTGATGTCCATTTCATGATCGCGGCTCCTGATCAACGAAATCCCCATTATTTTCGACAATGACTGAAAAAATTCTCACCATCCTCTTTGGTTTTATCAGCGCACTCATCGGCGCTACCGGTTACCTCGGCATCGCGCTGCTGATGGCAATTGAGTCGGCATGCATTCCGCTGCCCTCGGAACTGATCATGCCTTTCGCCGGATACCTCGTCTACACCGGCAAAATGCACCTGCTCTGGGTGGCGACGGCGGGAGCCATCGGCTGCAACCTCGGTTCACTCGTCGCTTACGAAATTGGCCATTATGGCGGGCGACCTCTGGTTGAACGCTACGGGCGCTGGATTCTGATGGGGCGCCGCGAACTCGATTGGGCCGATCACTTTTTTCAGAGCCGCGGAGAACTGGCAATCGTCATTGCACGAATGTTGCCTGTGATCCGCACGTTTATTGCGCTCCCGGCCGGCATCGCCCGCATGCCTCGCGCTAAATTTCACATTTACACCTTTATTGGATCGTGGCCGTGGTGTTTTGGCCTGGCGTATCTCGGCATGAAACTTGGGGAAAACTGGCGCTCTCTTGGCAAGTACTTCCATCAGTTCGATGCCATCATCGGGGCGGTGATCGTCGCCGCGGTTGCCTGGTTTGTTTGGTCGCACTGGCAACATCGGCTTGGCGCAAACGAAGGCTAGCCGCAGCCTTTCGCTGTCGTGTCCAAATGTAGTGCCCAATCTGATCTAGTGTCGTGCCCAATCTGATCTAGACATTCGCCGGCCGAGCCAACTGCGATGCGACCAGCTTCCACTGTCCATTCTCCCGCCGTAACACATCCAGATAAACGTATCGCACGCTCGATCTTTTCCCATTCGATTCCACTTCATCCGATTCAGATCCGTGCACGACAGCTGTGTCTCCAAAGACGCGAATTACCCTCGACGTCGAGACGATTGAGGGATAGCGAATCGCTCCCGACCGAAAACTGTCGAGTACATCCCGTTTCGTAAAAGCCTTCCCGGATTCGTTGTACTGAACATAGTCGTCCGCGAATATCCGCTCCAGCGTCAGGACGTCTGCACTCATCAGCGCTTTATCGCCTGCCTCGTGCAGTTCCAAAATCAGCCGCTTATCTTCAACGTACGCGGGGTCCATTCGTTCTCCGTAGGTCTCGGATAGAGTGTTCTAAGATAGATCGTTCTCGATAGATCGCTCTCGGTTGAGACGCGTCGCCGCCCGTCTCACAACCGGCAGCTCCAGAATCAATCGAGCTACCCGGCAGTTACTTTCTCCCTCTTCCACAAGTGTGTAATCTCTCGCTAGGGTAACTTTGCCAATCATTGCATGGGATTGCTAAACTATCTTTTATACCCTTGGGGTTTTTTACTACAGGGACTCGCGATCGTCCATTTCATACGACGACGCCCTGACACCTATTGGATTTTTGTGATTTTATTTCTAGGACCCCTTGGCGCAATCATCTACCTGCTAGTCGAAGCCGCGCCCGACCTCGGTTTGGTAGGCCAATCGTTAAAGTTCTTCCCGCGCCGCAAGCGGATCAACGAATTGGTGGAAGCGATTCGCGACAACCCCTCAGCAGGGAACTACGAGGAACTGGGCAATCTCTACATGGACGATGGCAAACTCGCAGCGGCAAGAGCTGCATTCGATAAGGCGATTGCGGCCCGCGCGGATACGATCGATCCGTTCTACCGCCGCGGGGTGTGCGCCATTCTCCTAAATGACGCAGTGGCTGCGCTTCCCGACCTGGAACGCGCGGTCAGTAAAGAATCTGATTATGACTTTCAACGCGCGGCTGGATTGCTGGCTCACGCCTACGCGCAGACTGGGCAGAAAGAGAAAGCTGAAGCGCTCTTTCGCAAAGCCACCGTGACTTCGACCTTATCAGAGACCTATCTGAACTTCGCCGCACTGCTCGGTTCTGAAGGCCGCAATGCCGAGGCCCGCGAATGGGCGCAAAAAGTATTGGATAAAAAGACGAACATGCCCGGATATCTGAAACGACGTGAACGGCCTGCTTTTCGGGCAGCCAGAGCGATGTTGAGACGACTGCCGCGTTAATACGCCACTGGTAGGCGTCACTACTTGGGGCAAAGAGTTTGAAGCAATCGGTTCGCTTACTCCAGTGCTATCCTTCAGTCGAATGAACGTTTCCTACCTTGAATGCACTCGATGCGGAAATCATCTCTCCGCCGACCGTCCCCAGGGTATCTGCCCGAAAGATGGTGGAGTGCTGTTCGCACGCTATGACCTGGCTAAACTCAAAGGCAAATTGCGGGCCACGTATTTAGTCGGACGAGTTGCCAGCATGTGGCGTTATGCCGAGGTGCTTCCCGATGTGCAGCCAGTCACCCTGGGCGAAGGCTTCACGCCAATGCTGCCGAGCCGCGAGTTTCCGAATGTGTTCATCAAGGATGAAGGGCTGAATCCCACCGGGTCATTCAAGGCAAGGGGCATGTCGGCGGCCGTCAGCATGGCCAAACACTATGGGTTGAAGAAATTGGCTGCGCCTTCGGCCGGCAATGCCGGTGGCGCTCTGGCGGCCTATGCGGCGGCAGCCTCAATGGAGGCCCATATCTTCATGCCAAAAGACGTTCCCCTGGCCAACCGCATGGAATGCGACTTCCATGGCGCGCATCTAACCCTCGTCGACGGATTGATCAGTGATTGCGGGCGCATGGTTGCCGAACGGAAAGAGAAAGAAGGTTGGTTCGATGTCTCGACTCTCAAAGAGCCGTATCGCGTCGAAGGCAAAAAGACAATGGGCTACGAGATCGCCGAGCAGATGAATTGGAAGCTGCCGCACGCGATTATTTATCCTACGGGCGGCGGCGTTGGCATGATCGGCATGTGGAAGGCGTTCGATGAAATGCAGGAGCTCGGCTGGATTGGCTCCGAGCGCCCGAAGATGATTTCAGTTCAGGCCGCCGGGTGCGCACCGATCGTCAAGGCGTGGGAAGCAGGGAAGTCCGCTTCCGAAATGTGGCTTGATGCTGCCACTTTTGCAGCGGGTCTGCGTGTTCCAAAAGCCTATGGAGACTATCTGATTCTGGACATCATCAACAAAAGCCTCGGCACAGCGGTTGCGGCTGCGGACGAAGACATTCTGCAAGCGACGCGGCACTGGGCAAGCGTTGAGGGAGTCTTTGCTGCTCCCGAAGGCGCAGCGTCGCTTGTCGCCTATCGAAAGCTGCGCGCCAGCAATTTTCTGAGTGCTGACGACACGGTAGTACTTTTTAACACCGGATCTGCCTACAAGTATCTCGACATGATTGAGGCAAAGGAAAAGATCGAAGTTAAGGAAAAGAAGGCGCAGTCGGAGCTTCCCCCGTCGCGAACTATCGGCGGGATCATCGGCCCATACTAGTCGGCCCGTACTAGTTTCTCGCCGCCATTCTAATGCCCTCAACCCCGACCAACGATGCTCATGAGCGCCAGCGACAGGAGATGGTGCGGTTACAACTCGCCGGCCGTGGCATTCACGATGTTCTTGTATTGAACGCCATGGGGCTCGTGCCGCGCCATGAGTTCGCTCCTGCGAGCGTCAGGCAAGCGGCGTACGAAGATCGCCCACTGCCGATCGGGGAGGGGCAGACAATTTCGCAGCCATACATGGTCGCGTTGATGCTTGAGCATTTGGTCTTGCGACGGACCGATCGCGTTCTCGAAGTTGGGACTGGATTGGGCTATGTGACGGCGTTGCTTTCCACACTTTGCGGCGAAATTTATTCAGTTGAACGCCTGGCGGAGCTCGCGGTAACCGCACAAGAGACGTTACAACGCCTGCATTATCTCAACGTAAAAATTAAAGTTGGCGACGGGCGCATGGGTTGGATCGAGCACGCTCCTTTTGACGCAATTTTAGTTTCCGCGGCCACTCCCGAAATTCCCCCTGATCTCTTTGCGCAACTCCGCGAGGGAGGGCGAATGGTTTTGCCGGTCGGCCCTTCGTCCGGGCAAGATCTGCAACTGGTCCGCAAAATCGGTGGCCGCAGCGAAGTTAGAGTCTTCGACCACTGCCGCTTTGTGCCTTTGGTCGAGGGTCGTGCCGGGTAGCTGTGTACACATGCAGCTGTTCTACAATCAAAGCGTGCCGTTATTGCGGAATCTAAGAGTCACGCTTGAGATGATCAAGTGGGAGCACTCGATTTTTGCCCTCCCGTTTGCTTTATGCGGAGCAATGCTTGCCGCTGGAGGCTGGCCGGCATGGCGGCAGATTGCCTGGATCGTGGTTGCGATGGTGTCGGCTCGCTCCGCTGCCATGGCTTTTAACCGTCTGGCCGATACTGCAATCGATGCCGCTAATCCTCGAACCGCCACGCGAGCGTTGCCTGCCGGGCACCTGACCGCGACCTTCGTTAGCGCATTCGTGCTCATATCCTGCTCGATTTTTGTTCTCGCAGCCTGGCAATTAAATCGAATGACTTTGATTCTCTCGCCGGTCGCGCTCGCCGTGATTCTTCTTTACTCCTACACCAAACGCTTCACGAGCTGGTCACACCTGGTTCTGGGATTTGCATTGGGCATTGCTCCCGCCGCCGCTTGGATCGCGGTTCGCGGAGGCCTCGATCCGCGCATCTTGCTGCTGACCGCCGCGGTCATGTTCTGGGTCGCCGGCTTTGACGTCATCTATGCCTGTCAGGATTACGACTACGATCGCAGCCACCAACTCCACTCGCTGCCTCGCTATCTGGGAATTAGGAAGGCGCTGATTCTCGCGCGATTGTTTCATCTCATCATGCTCGGCTTGCTGATCGCATTTGTATTCACGCTTGGCCTGGGGAAAATCGCGTTCGCGGGCGTAACGGCGGTCGCCGCGCTTTTGCTTTACGAGCACGCCCTCGTGCGCCACGACGACCTGACCCGCCTGAATGCGGCGTTCTTCACCATGAACGGTGTGATTTCGGTTGTGTTCTTCGCTTTTATTGCCGCAGACCAACTACTGCATTTGTAGTCACAACCTTCGCGACTTCTCACAGCCAGCGACCATCAAATTGCCGCCTGTACGGCGTAAGCTTCGCAACCCGCTCAAGCCGAAGGCTGAGTTATTATTGAATAGCCATGGCCGCATCACATCCATTCCAGACCGACGACCCGCGCCTGCTTCCGATCAAAGACAAAGTCTTGTCCGCGGAGCGCCTCGAGGAAAACGATGCGCTAACCCTTTACCAAAGCTCTGACATCCTTGCCGTCGGTTGGCTCGCCAACTGGGTTCGTGAGCGGATGCACGGCGACAAAGCATATTTCAACGTTAACCGTCATATCAATCCAACCAATGTCTGCGTAGCCGCTTGCAGGCTCTGCGCCTTCGGACGTAAGAAAGATTCTCCAGGCTCCTACACCATGGCGCTTGAGGAGGCCTTCCAGACCGCCGCTTCGGGCTACACTGAAGCTGTTACCGAGTTTCATATCGTGGGCGGCCTGCACCCTGATTTGCCCTTTCAATATTTCCTGGATTTAGTGTCGGGATTGAAAGAGCGCTTTCCTCAGGTTCATCTCAAAGCCTTCACCATGGTCGAGGTGGCTTACTTGGCCAAGCGCGCCAAATTGACGATTCGCCAGACGCTCGAAAAGATGAAAGAGGCGGGAGTCGATTCTCTACCCGGTGGCGGCGCCGAGATTTTTTCGGATCGCGTGCGTCATATCATCTGCGACCACAAGATTGACGGCGACGAATGGCTCGATACAGCCCGTGCGGCCCACGAGATTGGCCTGAAATCGAATGCCACAATGCTTTATGGCCATATCGAAAACGATGAAGATCGCGTCGACCACCTGCTGAAGCTGCGCGCTCTGCAAGATGATACCCGCGGGTTTCAGACGTTCATTCCGCTGGCATTTCATCCCGCGAATACTCCGCTTGAACATCTATTTACGACTACCGGCATGCTCGATATCAAACAGATCGCGGTGAGCCGGCTGGTGCTCGATAATTTCCCGCACATCAAGTCTTACTGGCAGATGATGACGCCAAAGATTGCGCAAATCTCATTGCGCTTTGGGGCGGACGATATCGATGGAACGGTTGTCGAGGAAAAAATCTATCACGATGCCGGTGCGACCACGCCTCAAGGCCTGCGTCGAGATGATCTGATTCGGTTAATCACCGAAGCCGGGCGCGAACCGATCGAGCGCGACACACTTTACCGTCCTGTCACGCGCTCCGAGACCTCGTTTACCGTATCTGTCTAGTCGTACGGAACTAGCCGTCCGAAACTAG
>JAYVCW010000020.1:0-4356 GCA_043749775.1 Acidobacteriaceae bacterium
CACCCAGTCCTCACTCACCACTCGTTCCTCCTCCAGCCAGAACACTTCGTCCAGTTGACGTGCCGTGGGCCGCCGCCGGTGATAGTCGGCTGGAGCCACTGCCGCGTGCGCGTAACGTAATATCGCGATTACACTCATCGACAGGTCAATGGGCGACAGTTGGAAGCTGCTTACACTTGGCACGAGCGAGGCCTCGATGTGCAATGCCCCCTAGAGTACACCACGTAATTCCGAAACGGCCCACTTGGGCCCTACGGGGCGAGAATCGTGATGCAATAAGAGCATAAACTTTGAGGCTCGCAGGCTGACGGTGCTCTCCAGCAAGAACGGCGACATTAGGCATGTGCCTCTTAACGACTCCGCTCTGGCAGCTTTCCGCGTCGTTGAGAAGTACAAAAACGGCAGTCCATACGTTTTCCTAGACCAAGATGGGTCCCGCCTTAATTCGCCAAGATTTTGGTTTAGTTCAGTTGTAGAAGCATCGAAATTAGAAGGCTTCACGTGGCATTGTCTCCGACACACTTTTGCGAGCCGGCTCGTAATGGCGGGAGTAGACCTTCGCACCGTTCAAGATTTAATGGGTCATCGTACGATCCAAATGACCGTGAGGTATTCGCATTTAGCTCCTCAGCATCGCCTGTCAGCGGTGCAGAGGCTATGCGATACTGAGGCTGTGCGGGACTGCCCAACTGACACCAGAACTGACACCGTCACGATCGAAGGGTATGGAAGGCAGATCGATACTTCCCCGTCAAACCACTGATATGTCAGCGGTTGCTTAAAACGAGGGCCCGTAGCTCAAGCGGATAGAGCATCGGATTTCTAATCCGAGGGTTGCAGGTTCGACTCCTGCCGGGCCTACCAATCAAATCAGTTAGTTAGGCGGCGTTGCATGCGGGGGCAACGGCTGCAAAAGGCTAGAATGCAGCTGTTTTTGTCGCAATCCTGCCCGAACTGTGCCCAAATCGAATTTCGAATAGGGGATAGGACGGCTTCCGGCGAGCGACGGAAGGATTCTGAACTGGTCCCAGTAGTCCGCAATTCGCCAATCCTTTGGCAAGATTCAGAACGGACAGGTTAAGCAATCCAGGAAGGAGTTAGCTTTATTGGAGGATATATAGCCTATGACAGACTGGTTCGCACGTCCCGTCTTACACGTAGCGGATGTTGAGGCCTCGATCCTCTTTTACGTTAACCGGCTAGGTTTCACGAGCCCATGGCGTTACGACGAGGAAGGCAGAGCGCACGTCGCACAGGTTGACCGGCAGGGCTGCTCGCTTATCCTGGCGGACACCTGGCCGGAGAAGATTGGCAAGGGACTGATGTTCATTTCCCTGAACGTGGAGCCCGTGACGCAAGTCGCTGAATTGGGCGCGCTGCGCGCAGAATTCGAGGCAAAGGGCGTTCCGGTCAAGGAGGGTTCGTGGGGCTACCGGCTCCTGGTGGTTGATGATCCCGACGGCAATCAGCTCTTCTTCAACTATCCGAACGAGACTGGGTCGAGAACCTAACACCCTAGGAGACTGTTCACTCTTGACCTGTCTTCCGCTTGACTCTTCGGGGACAATTACTGAGATGGTCAATGGTGGGCATGGATTTGTGGACAAAAGATAGAGGATGAGGCTAAGGAGACAAGAATTAGCCGCACTCGATTCGCTGGGGAGGAAATGGTTGGTGGCCTCTGAGAAACTCCGACCCCGCCCTCCCTTGCGACTGCGGGTTACTTCCGGCGTGACCATTTCGTGATCATTTCGTTCTATGGTAATCGCACTTTAGTGCCATTCCCAGAACAGTAATTGGTGCGTAAAGTGACACTTGAGCAGACTTCGGGGGAGGGCTGTTCGAACGAGCGTCCCGTGACTCTAACGAGTTTGGGGGCGCTTTCGTTTTTTGGACGACAGCGCATTTCTACTTTGCTCCTGTCTGTCTCCTGTCTCCTGTCCTCTTTGCTCCTTCTTGCGAGCCGTAGACTCGTTAGACCCTTCTTAACTTCGTTTCCCCTTCGGTTTCATCATCACCCACTCTTTTTCGGTCAGGTCGCGCCCCAAGGCGGTAAACTCGCCCGCGCCCTGCAGCCATTCGCCGCCGTCCATGGTGACGACCTCACCGTTGATGTAGCCGGAGCCGTCGCTGACGAGGAAGGCGGCCAGGTCGGCGAATTCTTCCATGGTTCCGAAGCGGCCCAGGGGAATCTTCTTCTTGGCGGCGTCCTCTAGTTCGGGTCGCGGCAGCAGGCGCGAAAATGCGCCTTCGGTCTTGATGGGGCCGGGTGCGATGGCGTTCATGCGGATGCCACGGTCTCCCCACTCAACCGCCAGGCTGCGGGTGAGCGCCTGCACCCCGGCCTTCGAAACCGCCGACGGAACAACGTAGGCCGAACCGGTGCTGGTGTAGGTGGTTGTGATATTGAGGACTACGGCTTTGTGATTTTCGGCCAGCCACCTCCGCCCGCAGGCGAGCGTCATGTGAAGTGTGCCCATCAGGACGATGCCGATGACGGATTGGAATGCTCCAAGGGAGAGGTCTTCGGTGCGGGCAAGAAAATTTCCGGCGGCGTTGTTCATGAGGATGTCGAGGGCCCCGTCTTCCCAGATGTGGGCGATGAGCCCTTCGACCGCCGCTGCGTCCCGCACGTCGCAAGCATGGGCATGAATCCTGCCGCCCGCCAACTCGGACAGTTCACGATGGGTCGCCTTCAAAACGTCCTCACGCCGCCCACAGATATAGACCGTCGCCCCTAGTTCGAGAAACCGCTTTGCGGTTGCCTTGCCGAGGCCGGTCCCGCCCCCCGTGATCAGGATGCGCTTGTCTTTCAGTAAGTCCTTTTGGAACATGCTCTCTCCAGGAAGCGGCGGGATCGACGGCTATTAATCAAAAATCGTCCACGAAAACCGTCCACCAAAGTAGTCCAGACTAAAAATCACGCTACACGAAAATCGCTCACTCACACCTGCAGTTAGGCGCTTGACCGCGACTTTTCTGCAAGTTTCGTTGCCGCCCAGCGGGCGTGCTCCGCTACGATCGGATCCTCGTCTTCGGCGATCCTTTTTAGAGTCGGCGCAAATGCTTGGTCGCCGCTGTTTCCCATGGCGATGACCGCGTTCCGTCGCATTCCGGTAAGCTTGGCCCGCTTTACTGGAGATCCGCGAAATACTTTCCTGAATTCATCTGGCGTCATCTCGGCCAGCCAATCAAGCGCAGGGTTCTCCAGACCGGCGCGAGGCTCGAACTCGCTCGCGGTAGAGACCTTTGCCTTGCGATTCCATGGGCAAACATCCTGACAGATGTCGCAGCCGAAGACGTGGCGTCCCATCCCAGATCGCAGTTCTTCGGGCATTTCGCCTCGCTTCTCGATCGTCAGATAAGAGATACAAAGCCGTGCGTCTAATACTCCTGGGGAGGTAATTGCCTGGGTTGGGCACGCCGCGATGCACCGCGTACAGGTTCCACAGCGATCGGGAGCGGGCATATCGAACGCGCTCTGATGCTCGGCAGGATCGAGTGATGTCAGGATCACTCCGAGAAAAAGCCACGAGCCGACCTGCTGATTGATGATGCAGGTATTTTTGCCGATCCAGCCGACGCCGGCGTATTTGGCGTAGACGCGCTCGATCAGGGGACCGGTGTCGACATAAGAACGTAACTGCAGCGGCTGGTGATTTGCGGCGGCAAATTGTGCGAGATCGACTTCCATGCGCCGAAGCCGTCCGAGAACGGCATCGTGGTAGTCTTCGCGTCCCCATGCATAACGGGAAATCCACCCGCGTTTGGAAGCTACCGACGCGGACGTGAGTTGCTGCTCGTCAATCGAATAAGGGTGCGCGGTGTTGTAATTGATGGCACATACAATCACGCTGCGCGCCCATGGAGCCACGCGGGCAAGGCGCGCGCGCTTGAGTTCGCCCGCATCGTCGCGCGCAGCCATGTAATTCATCTCTCCGTGCCTGCCTTCGCGGATCCAGATAGGAAAGGCGCCTAACTCCCGGAAGTTGCCGGCGGGCGCGATGCCGCAGAGATCGAATCCCGCGTCGGTGGCGCATTGCTTGATGCGGCTTGAAAGGTCTGAGAGCATCGGGCGGAAGCAAGAGACGTCCAGCCTGTCTCTTCATCTCTTTTCTGTTCTTTAGGAGAGGCTAACACTTCGAGGATTGTCCGGGCGCGGTGGAGTTACCTGGCGCGGGGTAAGGAAGCCGACTCTGCGGCTTCGGCGAAGCGTTCGACCCGGTTTCGCCCTTTGGCTTTCGCCGCGTAGAGGCCCGAATCGGCGCATTTCAAAAGAGTTTCAACGTCGGTCTTGGCATCGGTTTCAGCCACGGAAACTCCCATACTCATGGTGACCTGGTGCTCGACTCCGGA
>JAYVCW010000021.1:0-22128 GCA_043749775.1 Acidobacteriaceae bacterium
CGATGTATGCCGAGATTAACGACGCTGCGACAGAACTGGCGCAAGCCGGTTTGCTAGGTGACGTTGACAAAGCTGCTTTTGCTCAACATTTGGACAACGCGACTCCGAAAAGGTTTACAGGCACATTCACGAAACGCGAGTACACCGACCTGGACACCATGTTACTTCAAGAGCGTCAGGCAGTGATTGAGCAACAAAGTGCTGAGGCGCAAACCGACCAAGAACGTGCATTTGAAAAGTTATCCGCTGATGAAGTAAGGCAAATGATACGCGACGGTGAGAAACAACACCAAGCCAACGCCGACAGTGTTATTACGGAGCAGAACGGAGACAGTTGGGTTAGCCTTCACCCGGAGTACCACGATGGGACTGCGAACGCCAAGCGACTGGCCTTGCAGTTACGCTTGAACGGTATAACGGGCGTTGTCACCATCCCAGATTTTGAGATCGCGCATCGACAGCTTCTAGCTACGGGGGATGTAAGACAGAACAAAGTCGCTCTGGAAACGCAGCAAGCCGCTGAAGTGTTAGCGCGGGCCGAACACGCCGTGAAAAACAGCGGAGCCTTCGATACAACCACAGAAGACGCCATGTATGAGCTTCCTTTAGACGAAGTGAGACGACGGGCAAACGGCAATTACACCGGTACAGGGTTCTAACAAGTAGCGCGGCCCAATGGGAGCACGGAATATGTTGTCATTCAATACCAGCATCATCAAGGCACAGCTCAGTCATCACGGCTCATTCGGTGGAGTCGTGAAAGCGTGTTATGAAACATGCGCTGAGCCTGTTTCATTTGTGACCTACGCAACGGTCGGGAGTGATTTTGTAATCACATCGTTTGAGGTAGACCCACGCGTGACCGAAAAAGAAGCACAACTTGCGGGCGAAGTGATAAACAATGTGCTTGAAGTCGAAGCGCACAAGTTAGGAATTAGACGACTATTGATTGTGCTTCCCCATCACGACACAGCCGAAGTCATCGAAGAATACAAAGTTAAGCCTTTCGTGATGGGGCTTGCTGTTATAAACCAACCCATCGCTTACCTAAATTAGATTGGAGTCATCATCTCATGTCAACCTCTTCAGTAACACCAGATCAATCCGCACCACAACAGGCCGCGCCTGCGGTTCCCGCAGTCGGCCCGCGCCTCGCTTCGACACTTGGAGCGATTGTGACAGCAAGCACCGCATCACCGGCACCAGTGGCCCCGGTAAATAACACTCCACCCGCACGCCCTGCATGGCAGACCGCGTTAGGAAAGGTTGCGAGTGTTGTGTCAACCGGCCTCTCTGGTATCCCCGACCAGGGGCGACCAAGTTTTGTTACAGGGTTGGGCCAAGGCGCACGTTCTGAGAAGGCTGCTGTTGCTCAGCAACAGGCCATCAAGTTCAAAACGTTTGATGACCAGATACGCATGTCGGAACTGCACAACCAAGATTTGAAGATGCAGAACGACACGCAGGCTCAGACTGACGCGCACACCAAAGCTGACCTTGACAATCGTGCAATGGCTAACTCGTTGGGTGTCGATTATGACACCGTCGCAAATCACGGCTCTGCTGTTATGGAACACCTAACGGCGCAGACTTCTGCCAATGGTGGGTCATCTGTTCCCCCCGGTACGCATCTGTCAGGCGATGGTAAGACGGTACAGATTCCACAGGATACGCAGGCAACGCGAGATGGTCAGAAGACCATGTACAACCAGCTTGCGCCTGCTCTTGGTCTGCCCGGTTTGCCACCTGGTGCATCGTTCGTGCCTCCAAAGCAGATGAACATGTTAACGAACAAGATTCACGGCTTTGACATCAGTGGTGAGCCGTTGAAGCATGACGACTTGCCAACGTACATCAGCAGCGCACAAACACAGCGTGATGCGATGGCAAAGAACGGTGCATCTGACGCGCAGTTGAAGACGCTTGATAACATGATTGGGATTTACAAGGCCAATCTTGGTGCGTTGGATTCTCACGCGGCTGACGTAACACAGAAGGATGCACAGGCCAAAGCAGCGGGCACCATCGCGGCACAGACTTCACCTGACGCTGTTAAAGCTGAAGGGGCGAAGGCCGCTGGTGTGAAACAGGCTCAGCTTGATGTGGAGAACTCCCCATCGAACCAAGCGGCTGCTGCACGCGGGGCCGCACAGAAGGCGACGGCTGAAGAACAGGCGAAGGGCAATGACAACCTGGTTGTTGCTTACCATCCTACGTACCCGAATGCTGACGGCACGCAGGGTGCAAACGTTGTTATGACGAAGGGCCAAGCTCAGACGCAAGGACTACAGCATTACAAGGCTGACCCTGCGAAGCTCAACGCAACTGTTGCGGGTATGAACGATGTGCAGAACAAACTCAACCAGCTTGCCGAAGTCGCAATGGACAAAGACAAGATGAGTCAAGTGCAACCCGGTGTTGCGGCTGCGATGATTGCACATGGTAAGGGTATTCAAGCAGATTTGCATGGGGTGGGTGTGGATACTTCCCGCTTGAACGAATATCTCTATTCTGTCCAAGGTGTTAAGGCTGCTAACCAAGCAACCAAAGACTTCGTTACGGCTACGCTTGGGGCGCACGAAGCGGTAACACAGTTGCCGCGTTTGCAGACCTTCGGTCAGTCAAGCCGAATGACGCAACAGCAGATGGAAGCTGCACAGAACTTGCTTCCACATGCGGGTGATGGGGCCGACTTCGCAGCACAGAAGATGACTTCATTACAGGGCATGATTGACCCTCTCAGAAAGCAGATGCCACACATGCAGGGTGCGGAAACGATGCCCTCATGGTTGGAAAAGAAAGGTCAACAGAAGCAGAGCGCACCGCAACCCAATGCTAATGCGATGCCGACCCCGGTAGGAAGCTACGACCCATCAACGCGGTCTGTGTCGTACTCAAGAGGCCCACAATAACATGCGCCCGAAAAGGCGTGAATCGGGCGGTGTTATGATTTAAGGCGAACAGACGGCGCAAGCTTGTGTAATCGCCTGATTACAACAGCTGTCGCTATGCCAACACTAGGTGGTCGACGATTGTTTAGCCGACGCATCGTATCGGTGTCTCGGCAGACCGCAGCTCATGCATTTGTCGCCCATTCCGAACCTCCATCCACATGCTGGACACCTAACTGCAAACATCAAGAAAAACGAGTATCCAACGACGGCTATTGCCCAAGCCAGAGATGCCAACACGAAACCATCGGCAACGGGGCTGGTGGATTTGGGAAAGAATGTCAGGACGACAGCCAAGACAACAAGAACCGGCGCAAGAGCGGCGGCGCGATACCATTTTCTAAGGAAGTGTTGTCGCGCAGCAATTCGGACTAGGCTCGGCACGTCATCAAGGCACCCAATTCGTGCAGCCTGAAGAGCCGTCAATCGTTCTTTAATGTTGATTCGTCGCCGGGCGAGCTCGGCGTTGAGGGCGGCGTTGGCTTCTGGCGTCAGTTGCGTCGATTCGAGCGCCAACCGTAATAACTCATCATCCGTCTTGCGTTCGTATTCTTCTGCTAGCGTTTGGAACTCCACACACGGGATGTTAGCTTTCGCGACAGCTTCACACAAGCATCTCGTTCGGGACTCAGTTGGCGTAACATCGCCATTACACTAATTGACCCATGGGGTTCGGTAAAATTGAGGAGGGCAGTTGTTATCGCCCCCCATTGATACCTAAAATTTCTAACCGAATCTCATCGGCAATCGCCTTGATCTTCTTGCAAGCGTTCAAAGCTGACTTCGGCTCATGTTGCTCCATTGACCCGATGATGACTTGAAGTTGGTTGATGATGTGGTTGTTGAGCACACGGTAAGGGTTTACATCTTCCTTTACAATCGTGTTTAGCATTGATGATCTCCTTTGTAGATCGTCGTGTCAGGCTCTGTGCGGTGCATGGAACACCGTGCAGAGCTGTTGTTATTTGGTAGCGAGGGCCTTGCTCATGGCATCCTTTAGCACGGCTTCTTGTTTGAGCGCACCGGCATCACCCATTGAAACGTCGGACTTGATATAAACATCCGTCAACACTTCAAGCGAGTTGCCTGAGCGTTGGTATGCAGCCCGAATGTCACCGGTTTGGTTGTAAAGCGTCGTAAACGTGCCGTGTCTGCCCGCGTAAAGCCCGCACCAACGTGCGCACGCTTTCTTTGCGTATGGGTCGATGTTGTATTTCACCCAAGCGTTGTGGTTAACCGGGTTGCCTTTGTTGTTGGTGAACATCAGGCCCGCTGAGGGTTTGCCGTTCGCTTCGTGCCATCCTTTGATGAGGGAGGTAACAGGCTCAATGATTTTCAGTGCTCGCTTGCTGCGTTCGGTTTTGGTGTCGCCCAAAATGCCGTAAGGTGCGGCCTCAATGATTTTCAACACCCCATCGGTGATGTTTTCCCACTTGAGTGCAGCGACTTCGGACGGCCTCAACCCCATCACGGCACACATGACGAAGTACAGTTTTGCTTGCGGTCTGTCGAGTACGTTCAAGACCGCAATCGTTTCCTCTGGTGTATAGGCGACGCGGACTTTCGCGGGGCGCACCTTAACAGACTCCTTCGCTTCGCGCCAAGGGTTGATTGTGATAATGCCTTTGCGAACGGCGGTTGAGAAAATACCGCTGCACAGGCTCTTGATGTGGGCCAGAGTGTTCTTGTTAAGATTCTTCTTTGTCACCAGGTGGTCTAGAAGTTCACATGCCTGCACGGTTGTGTAGCCGTTAATGGGGTGGGTTCCGAGTTCGGGCTTGACGTACATGTGCCAGTTGCTCTCGTAAACCTTCGCGGTGGATGCACGCTTGTTTTGCTTCACCCAAGGGAGGTACGTTGCTGTCCAGAACGCACCCACGGTCAGCACTGGTGCCGGGGTTGTAGATTTGAGGGTGGTGTGACGTGCGTTGTTAACAGCCGACATGTGCGAACGTGCTACCAGTTTCACCTTCGCCGCGCTGGTGGTCAGATCGCAGAGACGTTCTGTGACCTTGGTACGCTTTCCGTCTTCACCATCACGATTGAAACGGATGTAAAATCCATCGGAGAGCTTAACGATGACACCGTGCTGTTCACGAAAACGCTGCTTGGGTTCGGATTTTCGGCGGAGGAATTCTGCAAGAAGTTTTGCGTCGATGCCATGTGTTATGGAGCGTGCCATGAAGACGACACTACGCTTAACGGACTTATTGGACAAGACATCTTTGGTAACGTCTGCATGTTATTGATTCTAAACGTGGCCCCGTCGTTCAACGGATAGGACTTCAGTTTCCTAAACTGACTATGCAGGTTCGATTCCTGCCGGGGCTACCACTACTCGACTCACTCGGCGGGCACTCTTCTCAAAATTTCTTCCAGACTTATTGCGCTTCATAGACCAGCAACTGCAACTTAGCGTCCGGCTTTCCCTTGCCCGAGGCGGCGACGTAGAGCCGGTTCAAGTCAGGAACAAAGATGGACGACTTTGCGCGGAAGGCAGTAGGTATTTCGGCGATGTGCACATAATGGTCCGCGTCGCGCTGCTCGAAGACGGATGCGGTTTCGCTGCCAGTCACGTAGATACGCTTGCGGGCGGCGTCGAATGACATATCGCTATTGACGCCGACACAAGGCAGGGAAGCGATCATTTTGCCGTTATCCGCGTTCAGAACGATGAACCGGGCCGGCTCCCGCGAAGCGACGAATAGACGACGATTCGGTTCGTCCAAAAAAATTGCATGGGCGACGTGAGCATCAGGCAATGGCCACTTGGCAACGAAGTGGCGACTCTTCAAATCAATGACTCCGACTTCGTCCGTGCCCGTCAGATTGACGTAAAGTTGTTTGCCGGCGCGGTCGACCACCATGCCTTCATTCGAACTACCCGGCAGCCCTGCAATGTCGCCGACCTGCTTGAACGATTTTGAATCGATAATGCTGAGAACATGGGTTGGGCCGTTGGAGCCTTCGCCATTTTCAACGTAGTAGTACCCATCGACCGGATTGAGCACTGCATGATCAACGCCGTCGCCTAATTTTATCGACTTCACAATCTTGTAGTGCTTGCAATCGACGAGACGCACCGAACTATCGCCACCGTCCGTTACAAGCAGTTGATCGCTGTCCGGCAAGAAAACCATCATCAGAGGCTGGCTGAAGCCCTCAATGCTGCGAGTGCGTTCGCCCGTGTGCAGGTCAAACACTTCAACGGATCTATGTTCCTCTGCGGCCAGAAAAAGGCGATTGCCCTTTACGTCGACTCCGAAGTGATCGAAGTCTCCACTGAATCCGGGCATCGGGGTAGCCGTGACAAGTTTTAACGGAGCCTTCTTCTGTGCCAGCGAGGGAAGAGCAATCAAAGCCCACACAGCCGCAACCACTAACGCGATCGGTCGTCTCAAGTCGTTCCTCCGGAAAGAGTGGTTCTAAGCGTGCAAAAATGCGGCAAACGGGATTATACCGAGCAGGAATTTGCACACCCGCGAAGTTTGGCGAATTACGCGCGCGCCTTCCCGTCCAGATTCCGCCATAAAATCGATGTCGTGGGTGAAATCAGATGAACTTATTAGTCAGAAAGGGCGAACAAACTGAGATAATATTAACGAGTAGTTCCTGCGATCCCTTACACTTAGCGAACAACCTCGGTTATTACAATTGCGTCAAACTTGACGCCGTTATGATGGTTGCCGGAAAGGCGATGCATGCGATTGCTGAGTATTCGACTGATTGTTTCGCTGATCCTCGGCATCACCTTGGTGTCTTTCGGATTCTCCTACTACGAAGTTCTGGCCAAAAAGCGGTCTCTCCGCACCGATTTGGAGGGGCGTGCCGAGATGCTTGGCGAAAGCCTGGTTGGGAACGTCGAGCGTGCCTGGAACAACGAATCCAAAAAAGACTTGCAGAAAGTGCTGCAACGTTTCGGCAACCGTGAGAGCTTGCTTGGAGTTGCCGTCTACAACCGGCAGGGCGGCCTGGTGGCAATCAGCCCTGCGCTCGCAAAGACTTTGACGGTCAGTCCGCCCGCGGTTTCACAGGCTATGAACGACGGCCATCAAGAGGGCGTGTACGACCGCGTGGGGAATTTACCAATCCATATCCTGGCCCTGCCCATCCGGCGGCAGGACGAAATCGTTGGCGGGCTGGCAATCGTTCATGACGTTAGCTATATCCGCTCCCAGAGCGTGCAAGTGTGGCGCGAGAGCTTTGTTCGCGTGCTCGTCCAGGTGTTTCTGATTGTTCTGATCACCCTGCTGATTGTGCGCTGGAGTATTACCGGTCCGATCGCCCGGGCTGCTCTTTGGATGCGCGCGCTTCGTACTGGCAAAATCTCGTTTCGCAATGCCCCGCCTGACCTCGCGGAGTTTCGTCCGCTGGCCCGTGAATTCGCAACTTTAGCTGAGAGCCTGACGAACGCTCGTAGTGCGGCTGAAAACGAAGCGCGTCTTCGTGACACGGAACAGTCTCTGTGGACGGCGGACCGCCTCGCAGTGCAACTCCGGACGCGGCTGAATGACCGGCATCTTTTCGTCGTCTCTAACCGCGAGCCGTACATGCATCAGCGCAACGGAAAAAACATCGAAGTGATTGTGCCGCCAAGCGGACTGGTTACGGCGCTCGAGCCCGTTCTCGATGCTTGCGACGGCACCTGGATCGCCCATGGGAGTGGCAATGCGGACGCCGAAGTTATCGACGCGCACGATCACATTCGGGTGCCTCCCGATGACCCGCGCTACACTTTGCGCCGTGTGTGGCTCACGAAAGAGGAAGAAGAAGGGTATTACTACGGATTTGCCAACGAAGGCTTGTGGCCACTCTGCCACATCGCCCACACCCGGCCGCTCTTTCGCGCCGGCGATTGGCAAGCCTACCAGGACGTGAATCGTAAGTTCACCGAAGCGGTGCTCGAAGAGATTGCCGACGTCGAGAAGCCGGTCGTCCTGGTGCAGGATTACCACTTCGCGCTCATGCCACGCCTAATCAAGGAGAAGCGCCCGGACGCGCGGGTTGCAATTTTCTGGCATATTCCATGGCCGAATCCGGAAGCCTTCGGCATTTGTCCCTGGCAGAAGCAACTCGTGGATGGCTTGCTCGGTGCCGACTTGATCGGATTCCACATTCAGTCGCATTGCAATAACTTCCTGCATACCGTCGACCGCGTGGTCGAGTCGCGCGTCGATTGGGAGCACTTCTCCGTCCTGCGCAAGGAGCATCGCACCTTGGTGCGCCCGTTCCCGATCAGCGTTGCCCTTACCGCCGACGATCTCGATGACACGACGAACGAGCTTAATGCCAGCAAGGCTAATTCAGACCGCGCCTCCCTGATGCGAAGCCTAGGTGTGGAAGCCATGTACATGGGAATCGGCGTTGACCGCGTCGACTACACGAAGGGAATTTTAGAGCGCTTTCTTGCCATCGAACGCTTTCTCGAGAAGTACCCCTCATACCAGGGCAAATTTACTTTCGTGCAGATCGGAGCTCCAAGCCGCACTCACATCAAGCGGTATCACGATTTACTGGCAGAGGTTGAGGCCGAAACCGAGCGCATCAACTGGCGATTCCAGAGCGGAAACTGGAAGCCGATCGTCTTCCGCAAGCGTCAGCACAGTCACGAAGAAATACTGCCGTTTTATCAAGCCGCGGATCTTTGCCTGGTCACTTCGCTCCATGATGGCATGAACCTTGTAGCAAAAGAGTTCCTCGCCGCGCGCCATGATGAGCGCGGAGTGCTTATTCTCAGCCAATTCACGGGTGCGGCGCGAGAATTGCGCGATGCCCTGCTGGTGAATCCCTACGACATCGATCAGACCGCCGACGCCATCCGAGCGGCTCTCGAAATGGCCCCGGAAGATAAACAGTTACGGGTCCACCGTATGCGCCAGCTCATCAAAGACCGTAATATCTATAGATGGGCCGGTGATTTGATCACCGAGCTCTGCGATGTTCGTTTGGATGAACCAGAAGATAGCCACGACAAATTCCGTTCGAGCGTGTCCGTCGCTTGACTGACCGAGCCCAAGCCGAGCGAGCATTGCTGACGCGGCTGTTGCCAGCGGAAAGGAAAACCGCAGTTGAGGCCCGAAGTTAAATCCGCGCTGACCCCGTTTCTTAAAACTGTTGCCGCGTCGCCTGAAGCCGTCCTCTTAGTCGATTACGATGGAACCCTCGCCCCCTTCCGCAAGCAGCGCGATCAGGCTTTTCCGTATCCGGGCGTCGCTCTCATTCTCCAGGAGATCGTGCGTGACTGCCGCACTCGAGTCGTGGTTATGTCGGGCCGCGATGCCACTGACGTACTGCCGTTCTTGAACATCCATCCCCGGCCCGAAGTCTGGGGCATTCACGGCTTGCAGCGCATGAAGACCGACGGCACCATGGAGATGCCAAGCCTCGACGACCGCACTCTTGACGCGTTATCCGACGCGGACCGATGGCTCGGCCACCAGCAACTGCGCCATAGCGCGGAATTTAAGGCCGGCAGCATAGCCGTGCACTGGCGGGGCATGAGTGACTCGGATGTCCTCGATCTGCGGTCTCGTGTGATGCTCGGGTGGCGTCCCATTGCGGAGCAAAGCGGCCTCGACCTTCTCGAGTTTGACGGAGGACTCGAAGTTCGCGCTTCTGAAGCGGACAAGGGCGACGCGGTTCGAACTTTTCTAAGCGAGATCAGCGACAGCGTTCCGGTGGCATATTTAGGCGATGATACGACTGACGAATCCGCCTTCCGCGCGATTGAAGGCCGCGGCATCAGCGTTCTGGTGCGCCCGGAATGGCGCGAGACAGCAGCGCAGCACTGGATCAAACCTCCAGAAGAGCTGCTTGACTTTCTCGGAATGTGGGTCAGGACCTGCTCGGAACATCCAGCTTCCAGTAAGGGCGTAGGCAGGGCGCCTGTAAGCTCACCGCTCGTGTAATCAATTCACATTCCACTCATTGCTACAGCCCAGCCGCAGCCCCACCAACGACACTCCAATGCAGGCTTCGGGTGCCGTATAATTGAAGCACTGTGCTCAAATATTCAATCGTAGTTCCACTGCATAACGAGCAGGAGAACGTCACCGACCTCTACGCGCGGCTCAAGTCCGTGATGGAAGCGAGCGGCGAGGCCTTTGAGATGGTGTTGGTCGATGATGGGTCGATCGACGGCACTTTCGGTTTGCTTCGAGAGATTGCGGCCGTCGATAGCCGCGTCACCATCGTGAAACTGCGCCGCAACTTCGGGCAGACCGCGGGGCTGGCGGCGGGTTTCGATCATGCGCGCGGCGAATACATCATTGCCATGGATGGCGATCTGCAACACGACCCCGCCGACATTCCGATGTTCCTTGAGAAGATTGCCGAGGGCTACGACATCGTCAGCGGATGGCGCAAAAATCGCGTCGATAATTTCTGGCTTCGCCGCTTTCCTTCACGCTGCGCGAACTGGTTCATGGCGAAATTGAGCGGCGTTGAGATTCATGATTTTGGAACGACCTTTAAGGCCTACCGCCGCGAGATCCTTGGCCAGGTGCCGCTTTACGGAGAACTTCATCGTTTTATTCCTGCCCTCGCCTCGTGGTATGGCGCCTCCATTATCGAAGTTCCCATCAAGAACGTGAACCGCGAGCGCGGTGCTTCTCACTACGGCATCTCAAGAACTTTCCGCGTATTCTTTGATCTGATCACCATTCGCTTTCTGCTTAAATATCTTTCGCGCCCGCTGCATTTTTTCGGAACCGTGGGAATGTTCAGCATTATGGGCGGCTGCGCCGTTTCGTTATGGCTGATCGCGCAGAAGATTTTCTACCACACCGACATCATGTACCAGCACGGCCCCTTGATGATGTTCTCGGCAGTGCTCTTACTTGCTGGATTGAATATGCTGGCCGTTGGTTTACTCGGAGAGATGCAGGTCCGCCATTACCACGAGCCAACCCAACGCGCTCCTTACTCGGTCGATCGCGTACTGCGCGCGCAGAGCGAAGAGAGCACCATCTCAGAATAGGAAAGCCCACGCCAGCGATCACGACCATCCGCATCCCCATCCGCAACGCGTTATAATTTCGGGCGCACCTATGCCATCCACCACTACTCACGAATTGCGCTTAGCGAGCCGCATGGCTCGTCTCGGAACCGAGACGGCATTTGAAGTGTTAAATCGCGCCCGCGCTCTTGAGAAGCAGGGCAAAGAAATTATCCATCTGGAAATCGGCGAGCCGGACTTTGACACGCCCCCGAACGTCATCGAAGCAGGAGTTGGCGCGTTACAGAAGGGCTGGACTCACTACGGACCCGCCGCGGGACTCCCCGACCTGCGCCAGGCTATCGCTGAATATGTGGCTGGTACGCGCGGCGTGCAAGTCTCGACCGAAGAGGTGGTCGTCGTCCCAGGAGGCAAGCCCATTATTTTCTTCACTATGCTCGCCTTAATTGATGAAGCAGATGAAGTGATCTATCCGAATCCTGGCTTCCCCATCTATCAGTCGATGATCGATTACTCCCTCGGAAAAGCGGTGCCCATTCCGCTCCGCGAAGATCGGGACTTTTCCATCGACGTCAGCGAACTGGCTGCACTCATTACCGACCGCACAAAGTTGATCGTTCTGAACTCGCCGCACAATCCGACCGGCGGGATACTCACCAAAAAAGACATTTTTGGAATCGCCGAGGCAATCGGAGACCGCAACATACTCGTGCTCTCCGACGAAATTTACAGCCGCCTGATCTATGACGGAGAGCACTTCTCGATCATGAGCGTGCCAGGCTTCAAAGAGCGAACTATTCTGCTCGATGGCTTCTCAAAGACTTACGCGATGACGGGATGGCGCATGGGGTATGGGGTGATGCGCCCTGATTTAGCGGAACATATTTCGCGTCTGATTACTAACGCAACTTCTTGCACCGCAAGCTTCACCCAGATCGCGGGCATTGAAGCTCTTCGCGGAGACCAATCTTCGGTCGACCGGATGAGTGCCGAGTTCGAGCGCCGGCGCGACGCATTCGTTGCCGGGTTGAATAAGATCAAAGGTTTTTCTTGCCGCGTGCCGAAAGGCGCGTTCTATACCTTTCCGAACATCACGAAAACCGGCTGGACCTCTAAGAGACTTGCCGACGCGTTGCTTGACGAAGCTGGCGTGGCTTGCCTCTCAGGCACAGCTTTCGGCGCTCATGGAGAGGGCTATCTACGCTTTAGCGTAGCCAATTCGCTCGATAACCTGAACACGGCGCTGACTAGAATCGGCCGCTGGACCGAATCCAATCTTTAACCGCGCATTATGAAGTGTGGCCGGGCGCGACATCGCCCGCTGTCTTCGTCCGACGACGCCGGCGGTGTAGACTTACTTGCCCATGACAAACATCGACAAACACCCTGCCGGATCCTTCTGTTGGATCGAACTTCACGCCTCCGACCAAAATGCCGCTAAGAAATTTTATTGCACTCTTTTCGGCTGGCAAGCCCACGACGAACCGATGGGGCCGGAAGGTGTGTACACCATGTTCAGGCTCGACGGTCGCGATGCAGGCGCGGGTTGTTCGCTTCGCCCCGAGGAGCGCTCGCAAGGGGTTCCGCCGCATTGGATGCTTTACATCGCGGTCGATAATGCAGATGCAGCGGTGACAAAGGCGCAGCAACTCGGGGGCAAAATTGTCGCCCCGGCGTTTGACGTCATGGACGCTGGCCGCATGGCCGTGATTCAGGATCCAACCGGAGCCATGTTTTGCGTCTGGCAGGCAAACAAAAATCAGGGAATCGCCATCGCGGGAGTATCCGGAGCGTTGTGCTGGGCGGACCTGAGCACGGACGACTCCAAGCGGGCATCGGACTTCTATTCCGGTCTTTTCGGCTGGCAGGTTGAGGCAGACCCGAAAGATAAGTCCGGTTATCTTCACATCAGGAACGGCGAACATTTTATCGGCGGAATGCCTCCCTCGGCGCATCGCAAGCCAGGCACGCCTCCGCACTGGATGATCTACATTCAGGGCGACGACATCGATGCGACCGCGGCGAAAGCCAGGGAACTGGGAGCTTCGCTCCATCTACCGCCGACGACCATGGAAGGCGTCGGCCGCATGTCGATCATTGCCGATCCGCAAGGCGCGGTGTTCGCCATCTTCAAATTGGCCCGGTAGGGAATTGTTACCGCCTCCGGACGTACCTATTAATTCAGAGAACATTCATTGCCCGTATTGCTCGCCCGTTTGCCTGGGACACGGACGCGGTGATACAACACGTTCGTGAGAAAGTTATTCGTCGCAGCACTGGTCGCTCTTTCTGCCTCATCCGGTATTTTCCTCATTGTCCGTGCCGCCGACCGCTCGCGACGCCTGAATCTTCCGACCAGCAAGAGTCTCACCCTCCCGGTCCCCGGCTATCTCGGACGCACCAACAGTTTTCCCGCGACCATTGCGCTGAGCCCGAACGGGCGCTTCGCCGCCTTTCTCAACCAAGGGTACGGAACTCAAGAGGCGGGCGCACGCCAATCCATAGCGATTCTGGATCTTTCAAACAACGAGCTTCACGACTTTCCCGACAATCGGTTGAGCGATGACTATTCCACCCGCCAGAGCTACTTTATCGGGTTAGCTTTTTCGACTGACGGCAACCATCTCTATGCGTCAATGGGATCGGTGACGGATCCAGCGGGCTCCAAGCCCACCAGCACCGGGAACGGAATTGCGGTTTACAAGTTCTCTGAAGGGCAGGTCGCTCCGGAACGGTTCATCAAAATCGCCGCGCAGCCGATTGCACAAGGCAAAGAAGTAGCGTTTGGATTATTGAAGACGCCTGCGGGGACGGCCATTCCCTATCCTGCGGGAATTTTTGTCGTTCCCGGCGCAAAAGGTGACCGCCTGCTCGTGGCAAATAATTTGTCCGATAACGTGATCCTTCTTGACGCATCATCGGGACAGATTCTGCATTCCTTCGATCTAAGCCGCAGCCGATACATTCCCGCATTGTTCCCATTCACGGTCGTCGCTAATAAGAGCGGGACCAGGGCGTGGGTGAGCCTGTGGAATGATTCGTCAGTTGCGGAATTGAATCTGGAGACTGGGAAGATTATTCGTCGGATCAAATTGCTTGCTTCGGACATGGCAACGGACCCCGGCTCTCATCCAACCGCGATGTTGCTGGATCCAAAAGAAAATACTCTGTATGTCGTTTTAAGTAATCTCGACGCCGTGGTCGCCGTCGCGCTCAACCAGAAAGAACAGGAAGACAACAATAAAGATTTAGACCTGAAGCCCTCCGACCTTCGGAACAGCGCCGGTTTCAAACTCTACGCCCTGGATCTTGACTCGCTTCACGACCGAGGCTCAGTTCCGCTGGCTATTGCGCTCTCACCAGACGGCAAGCATCTCTTCGCAGCTGCCGCTTCGCTCGATGCCATCGCAGAGTTTGATGTCTCCGGCGACATTCATCCGGGGCCGGTCGAACACGTCCAGCCTCGCGGTTTTATTCCGACTGAGTGGTACCCAAGCGCCCTGTCGATGGTTGGCAGTGATCTGCTTATCGCTACCGCCAAAGGAGAAGGCAGCGGGCCGAATAATGGGCAGGGAAGATTGAAAGGTGAACGTAAGCGAAAGCAACATCCTTATATAGCGACCTTAATCGGCGGCTCAATCCAGCGTCTGAGTATCGCGGAGATCGACAAAAATTTGCCAGCCTACACGCGTCAGGTGGAAGAAGACAATCTGGTGCGATCCGATGGCGGCAAGTTTCAATTTGCGGGCGGATCGAATCCTATTCGCCACGTCATCTATATTCTCAAAGAGAATCGCACTTACGATCAGATTCTTGGCGATCTAGGCGTCGGGGATGGCGACCCGTCGCTCACCATGTATGGCAAAGACATCACGCCCAACGAGCACAAGCTGGCGCTGCAGTTTGGAGTGCTCGACAATTTCTATGACAGTGGAGAGGTATCCGGCGACGGGCACCTCTGGTCGACCGCTTCCACAACCTCCGACTACAACGAGAAGATGTGGCCAATTGCCTATCGCAGCAAAGAGCGTACATACGACAGCGGTGGTTCTGTCGCAGATGCCTATCCGCTGGAGCAGGGCATCCCCGACGTCGATGATCCCGCGACCGGCTTTATCTGGGATAATCTTGCTCGCCGCGGGTTGAGCTACCGCATCTATGGAGAATTCATCTCCGCCGTCTGGTGCAAGAAAGTCGTGATTTCCAAAGCGACGTCGGCTGGCTCGACTTCGCCCAAGGAGGGCACCTTGTCGCCGATCGCCGCGCCCTGCCCGGTCGCGGATATCAGAAAGGGCGAGGCGCTCCCCCCGAATGTCGGCAATCCGCCCGGCGGCCCCAGTCCGTGGACCTGGCCTATACCCCAGATGAAGCGGACGCGCCCAACCAAGGCGGCACAGCGAGACCACTACGATCCGCTGTTTCCGGACTTCAATACGGATTATCCCGACCAGCTGCGTGCGGATGAATTCTTGCGCGAATTTAATGAGTTTGTGAAAGCAAAGGGAAGCGCTAAAGAACTTCCGCAGTTCACGCTGCTCTATTTGCCAGACGACCATACCGGTGGCACTCGCCCCGCCCGGCCGACGCCTCAAGCGTCAGTCGCTGATAATGACCTTGCACTCGGGCGCGTCGTGGACGCAGTTTCGCATAGTCCTTATTGGGATGACACGGCGATTTTTGTGCTCGAAGATGATGCCCAGGATGGGGCCGACCATGTGGACGCTCATCGCTCAATTGCCTTTGTAGTGAGCAAATACGAGCCGAAACAAAATTTGCCGGTGGTCGTTCACGGCTTCTATAACACCGTGAGTTTGATCCACACGATGGAGGCGCTGCTCGGGCTTCCTCCGATGAACTTGTTCGACGCACACGCTCCTTTGATGACCGAATTCTTTTCGGCCCCGGGGGAACAACCTTCATATCAGGCTGACGATTCCAACCTGCGGAATGGGCTCATCTATCGGGTGAACGAAAAAAACGCTCGCGGAGCGAAAGAATCTTCGAAGATGAATTTTTCACGTCCTGACGCCGTTGACGCCAAGAAGTTGAATGCCGTGCTGTGGAAGGACGTCAAGGGAGACGCTCCAATGCCGATGCCGCACGGCACTCATTCGGCTCGCTAATCTCGCTAAATCAAGCTAAATAACGACAAGTGGCACTCGAAGCCCGAAGCGATAGGCTTTTGCGGAACAAATCGAGACTTTCTCAAAATAACGGGTATCTTCTTGACCCTCAATCGCGTCCAATTACTAGGTGACCTCCGTTCTCCAGGCATCGCGTAAGCTTCGTGCTTGAGGGCTTTCAGAAACTATCCGATCCGGTCTTGTGGAGTACTCTATGGCGTTCCGTAAATCGCTGATTTCCGTAACTTTATTATCGTTGTCATTCCTGGCCGCTGCACAAGAGCCTTCTTCCACCTCGCCCCCGTCGTCTCCTTCGAGCGCGCAGCCTCAGACTGCTCCTACGCCGCCTGACCCGACGAGCCCTACCGCTCAGCCAGGGCCCGAGACGCAAAGCACGCCGACTGCGACCGCGCCGCAACCGTCTGAAACGGCTCCGGCGAATTCTCAGCGGACTCCTGATCCGACCGGTAATCCGCCTGCAGGGCAGATTCCGGGCACGCCGCCATCGCAGGATCCGGTTCCGAACCCGCCGCAGACGCCAGACTCGACGACACCGCCTAGCGCGGGACCGAGTAAGTCCGCGCAGGCCCCTGTTCAAGAGCCCGACGACAGCAAAGTGAAACACGACGGCACCAAGAACGATGTCGATGCCATCGGAAACCGCAAAGTTGGTGGGCGCGGCATGGGCAACTGGTACTCGCTTGAATCCGAAATCCGGATGGGCAAGCAGTACGCCATGCAGGTTGAAAACAGCGTAAAGCTAGTGCAGGATCCGGTTGTAACGGAGTATGTCAACCGCATTGGACAAAATCTGGTGCGAAATTCCGACGCGCAGGTTCCGTTCACGATCAAGGTTATTGACTCTGACGAAGTGAATGCCTTCGCGCTGCCCGGCGGTTTCTTCTACGTGAATTCCGGACTGCTTCTGGCGGCTGATGAAGAGGCGGAACTCGCGGGAGTGATGGCGCATGAGATCGCGCACGTGGCGGCCCGTCACGGGACTCGCCAGATGACGCGCGCACAGTGGGCCAACATCGGAACCATTCCTCTTATCTTCGTCGGTGGAGGCGTGGGCTACGCGGTCTACGAAGCCGCAGGTTTGGGATTGCCGCTGACTTTCATGAAATTCCAGCGCAGCTTCGAAGCCGAAGCGGATTACCTCGGTCTTCAGTACATGTATAAAAGCGGATACGATCCGCAGGCCTTCATCAGCTTTTTCGAGAAAATCCAGGCCAAAGAGAAGAAGAAGCCAGGTACGCTAGCCAAGGCATTTGCGTCGCATCCGCAAACCCCGGATCGCATCGAGAAGTCGCAACAGGAGATCGCCAAGATTCTCCCAGCGAAAACACAGTATGTTGTTTCGACCTCAGAGTTCGACGACGTGAAGTCGCGGCTTGCGACCATCGAAAACCGTCACAAGGTTAACGATGAGAAAGATGGCAGCCGTCCGAGCCTTCGCCGCACTTCGAGCAGTGATAAATCTGGAGACAAGACTGGCGACGGCAAGAGCGACGATGACCGCCCCACATTAAAGCGCCGCGACGACAGCCAGAACCAGAAGTAAATTTCGTTTTTTTAAGATGAAGAAAACCGGCGCACACTGCGCCGGTTTTCGTAACGCGGATTGTCCGAACCTTCCCGACGTCAGCGCAGTATCCACATGCACACGTAAAGCTCGAAACGAGAGCGCGCGCTACAAAAAGTTAGCGCTGCTTGAAGCGCACCGCCACATCGACGGTCTTGTCTCGCGCGTCGGGTGTCTCCTCAACTTTGATGTCCCACTCATTGCTCGGAAGCAGGCGTTGTGCGCTCTCTATAAATTTCTTCGGATATTCTGCGTTATAGGGCTGACCCTCTCGAAGTGTCCATGCTTCTTCCATCTTGGCCTTGGTTTGATTGTCGAGTCCGAGAATATCGAGTTCTCCCATCTTGTAAAGATCTCCTTCAACGACTTTGATCGTGTAGCGAACCGCCTGCTTCGCGTCGTCAAATTGCGGATCGGCCTTTATGTTTGCGGTCATAAACCCTCGGCTGCGAT
Organism: Acidobacteriaceae bacterium; assembly: GCA_043749775.1. Lineage (GTDB taxonomy): Bacteria > Acidobacteriota > Terriglobia > Terriglobales > Acidobacteriaceae > Acidiflorens. The sequence goes on from JAYVCW010000021.1 coordinate 18,070, forward strand.
AGAGCCTGCCGATGTTTTCCGTGTCGCGTTGCAGACGAATGGAATCGGCGGGTTGGCCGGCGTTCAGGTGGAGCAGGGCAAGAATCTGCTCGGTTTTAATAGCCGCGTTGCCAGTCACTTCGATTCCAGAAGAGACGTACAAGTCGCCGGGCTTAACGGGAAGAATCGCCGCAACTCGCACTTCGGTTGTGCTGGCAGGTGTCCTGTCAACTGTGCTGTCAGCTTCCGGCGTCGGAGGGTTCTCGCGGGAGGGATCGATGACCCGCGCGCTCGATTCGCCGAAGCTTGCTTTTAGATATCCTCGCTGAAAGTACACGGGCAGAAGGTCGAACTTGGCTGCAGCTTCAAACGTCGACCGTCCATACTCTTCGCCGATCAGCTTGCGGGCAGCCGACTCCAAGACCATCTTGTGTTCCGGAGAAGCGCCGGGGAATTCGACGCTTTCGATTCGAATGCTGACCTCTTCCACCCGATACACGATCTCCGACAAGGTCGAAGAATTCGCCTCTGTTGAACGCAGAAAATCGGCTCGGCCAGGCAGTTGATGTTCGCTGAGAAGCGCTCGAAGCGCCTCCGAGACGTGGTCAGGAAGGGCGCCCGTGAGAGGCAGCAGACCTTTAAAGAGCGGCACGCTCTTTCGGACCTCGGCAACCAGTTGGTCATCGCTGAACCAGACAAGGTTCTCAAACCGCGCAGGAACCAGCTTATTCCCCTCGATGTCAGCAAGCCGCAGCTGAAGTTTGGTTCCATTGTTGGAAATTGAATAAGTGTACGCGGCGTTCACAAACATCCCGGACGCGCCCAGGCGCTGAACCCCTTCCTTGAAGTCCGCTTCGTTAGCATTCCGCCCGATTTGCAACCCACTCGCGGCAAGAATTTCTTTATCGTTGTAGCGCGACGTTCCTGAAACATTGAACTCGATGAGCCTCGTGGAGGAATCCGCCGATAACTTCGACTTCGACTTCGATCCAGGTTTCTGCCCGGTGGAGACAGTGAGAAGCAAGAAGCAGCAAATCGCGATCCACAAGCCGTACTTCACTTTGATCGCTTCCCGGCTCCGGCAGCGGAGAAATTCTTCTGCCTGATGGCGATATCCATGAAAGCCTTGGCCGCGCGGCTCAGCGATTTATCTTTGCGAAACACAATGGCCAGATCGCGCCGCACTTGCACGTCTTCGAGCTTGATCGCCGCGAGCGCTTTGGCACGAATGTCTTCTTCAATCTTTGACCTAGCGATAAAGCCCACGCCCACATCGGCAGCGACGAATCGCTTGAGTAGTTCGCTTGAGTCGAGTTCCATGGCCACGTTTGGTTTTAAGTGATGATCATAAAAGAGGGCATCGAGCGCGTCGCGTGTATGTCCAAGCTTCGGCAGGACCAGAGGATAGGCGAGCACTTCGGCCAAAGTGACTCTCTTTTTTGTAGACAGAGCATGTTGCGGTGACGTGATCACAACAAGATCGTCTCGATGAATCATTTGCGCTTCCAGCCGGTTATCGTTGACGGGCAGCGAGACGACTCCGAAATCGACGACATTCTCAAGAATCGACTCCAAGATACGTGCGTAATCGGAGCGTTTGATGCTCACCGCAACATTCGGATAGTCGCGCTTAAACTGCGCGAACACCTCCGGAAGGATGTGGAGGCAGGTTCCTTCATTTGCGCCCACCACAATCTCTCCGCGGGGCACGCGTTCCGTCTCGGCTATGTCGTTAAGGATTGTTTTGCGGCGCTCGAGGGTCTCCTCCGCGTACTTAAAAAAAGATTTGCCTGAAGCGGTCAGTGAGACTCGGCCTCCGGAACGATCGAGCAAACGAGCGCCTACCTCTTCCTCCAGCGCCCGAATTTGAGATGAGATGGCCGGCTGGGTGCGAAAGCGCTTCTCCGCCGCACGCGAGAAGCTCGAGAGACGGGCTACTTCCAAAAAGATTTCAAGCTGATCAAAGTCCATCGTTGCGCTATGGCTTCAGCCACTATAACCACCGCCCAGCCCAGACGAAAGCGAAATCACCGGTGGTAGGCGTGAGTTTGTGGCTTGCGGCGGTTCCCCGGACGATTGGCGCCGTTGCACCCCGGGTTAATTCGCCGGAGCTTCCAGGGTCTTGACCAGCCAGGGAATAATGACTTCTTTGAAAATTCGCGGGTCCGGCCAAACTCCCACCTGCCGGCCAAGATGCCCACCCTGCGGATTGACCCATGCAGTCTTCGGCACGTCTCCCGAATTCATCAGCAGATAAATATCTTCGATTGGAACCTGCGTGTCTTTCACACCTGCCAGAATCAGCATAGGCGCCATCGGCTTGCCCAGCAGCCCCTGTTGGACAAGCGAGATCTTCGGGAGCTCAACCGCCATCTGCTCGACCGTCGTCACATTGTCCATAATCGCCATCAGCGCGGGGACCTGGTCAAAAAGATATTCGCGGTTACCGAGCAGGGAATTGGTCAAAAATTCTTTTTGAAAAAATTTATTGGTCGGCGGCGATTGCGCGCTGCATCCTTTCAGCCGCGCGCGTTCAACGATCGCCATCTTCGTCGCCCAATACGCGCCCCAACTGACGCCGTGCATGGCAACGCGGTTCTTGTCGATCTCTGGGCGCGTCGCGATGTAATCCAAAACTTTCGACAGCACGCGCTCGCCATTTACGCTGACCTTGATCGGATTCTGCCCGGTGCCTGGCCCATCGACGGCGAGATATCCAATACCGAAGGGAAGAATGGCGCTGAAGCTCTCGGTTAAATCTTCTTTGCGGCTATCGAGACCATTCACCGCCAGCACGAGCGGCACTGGACCCGTTGCATTTTTCGGCAACCGGAGGTAGCCAATAATCTCTTTTCCTTCGAAAGGAATTCTCACGATCTCAAGCGGCGGATCGAAAAACTTTGCGTGTGCGAGAAACGCTTCGAGAGCTTTTTCGTAAGACCGCTGCTTTTCGGGAGAAGCGGGAATTGGCCACCGTCCGAAAGAGTAAAGCCGCCAGGCGCGAATGTAATCTGCGTTAGCCTTCGTCGGATCGGTCTTCTCCAGCGACTTCGCTTCATTCATGTAGCGGTCGGCAACGCCCATGAAAGCGGCAGCCCACTCGTCTTTGTCCTTGCTGTGAATCGCCTTGACCGCTTCGGAAATATCGGCAGGGTCAAGCCCGATCAGCGGGTACTGCCCGACTTGCGCACGGCGAACGGACTCGGTCTTGATCTCTTCAATCGTGCGTTCCGTGCGCTCTGGTTGCGTTTGCGAGAAAACTGGGAGAGCAGCGAGGACGAGCAGTATAAAAACAATCGTCGCTCGTGGAACTGAAGCGTGAACCACCGCCGCGGTGATTCGGGCACTCCGACCAAACTGAAGAGTTAATTCTTTAGCCACGCTCAAATTTCCTTTCGGTGGGAAAAAATAGGGCCGGATCGTGATCCGGCCCTATTCAGGGAAAGAAATTCCGTTAGAAAATAAGTTTCAGACCAAGTTGCACCGCCCGGCTTCCACCGGAACCGATAACTGGGTTAGCGGCCGCGACGTCGGGAGTGGCGCATCCGCAGCCGAAGGGCTGCACTGAAGGATCGTTAAACCCGAATCCGTTCTGCCCGCCGTAGGGGTTCGCGAAATTGGGATGATTGAAGACATTGAAGAATTCCGCCCGGAACTGGGCGCGAAAGCGCTCGCCGAAATGGAAGTTCTTGGCGACCGAAAAATCCAAGTTGCGGAATCCAGTGTCAGGGAAAATGTTGCGGCCCATATTGCCGAAGCTTCCAAGCGCCGGCGGAATCATGACCGAATTGCCCTTGCCGTAGCACCCAAATAGATTGAGTGCCGTGCTCGCCGGGCCAGCCGTGTCGCCGTTGTCCAGAGCAAGAGCCCGCGCATTACAAGCGGCGTTGTCAGTTGGATTTCCCTGGACCTGATTGCCGGGAAAAAAAGGAATGCCCGTCGGTCCAGATTTAAAGTCGTTGGGATTGCCGAAGAAATTCCATCGGACCGGGCTGTTTGCCGGAGGGCTTACCGGAAGCGGACCCACTCCGGCCGCGTCCGTTCCCAAGTCGATCGGTCCCCAATGCTGGGGGCTCTGCA
>JAYVCW010000022.1:0-8812 GCA_043749775.1 Acidobacteriaceae bacterium
ACATAACGCTCACTAGAACCTCTTTGGACCACGCGCCGGATCAACCCATGATCACGAAAGGCGAGTTTGCGGATGTTAGAATTGTGAGATGCAACTTCCTCCGCTGATGTTCTGTGAAGATTGAATCTCCTGTGCCGGTTAAAGAAAATACATCCGCGATTTCTGGGCTGAACGCGCCTGCCAAGGTCGGATTTGTGAGCCTGGGGTGCCCGAAAAATCTCGTCGACAGCGAGGTCATGATGGGAATCCTCGCCCAGGGCGGAGCAGAACTCACGCCGAACGCCGAGGACGCTGACGTCATCATCGTGAATACCTGCTCGTTTATCGCTAGCGCCCAGCAGGAGTCGATCGACACGATCTTAGAGATGGCGCGCCACAAGACCGGTGGCAGAGCCAAAAGGCTCGTCGTGGCAGGGTGTCTGGTAGAACGCTTCCACGATGAAATCCTGAGCAATATGCCGGAAGTAGATGCTGTGGTCGGAACGGGCGAGTTAGAAAAGATTATGGCTGCGGCAGGGATTGCACCGAGAGCACCAGCAACGAGCCCTTTCAATATTTTGAATTCTAACGTCGCGTCTAAGCCGGTGACTTCGCGCCCGGAGGGGGATGCTCGCAGAGAACAAGGCCGCTTCGCTCGCGATGCCTGGGATGCCGCTGTCGCAGACCTTCCAAATTATCTCTACGACGAGCACACCCCGAGAATTCTCACCACTCCTGGCCGCTCAGCCTACATTAAGATCGCTGAAGGGTGCGATCATCCCTGCACCTTTTGCATAATCCCGCAGCTTCGTGGCCAGTTCCGGTCGCGCCGATTTGAATCTGTCATTGCCGAAGCCGAACGTTTGGCTCAGTCTGGAATCCGCGAAATCACTTTGATTGGACAAGACACGACTTGTTACGGCGAAGATTTCGGCTTGAAAGACGGGTTGGCTTTGTTACTGGAGAGATTGGCGGCCATCTCAGGACTGCGATGGATTCGATTCCTCTATGCCTATCCCAACAAAATTACCGGCCGCTTGCTGGAAACAATCGCCGCCCATGAAAATATCTGCTCTTACATAGACGTTCCTTTGCAACACGCTTCCGCAGGCGTTCTAAAACGGATGAAACGTGGCGGCGGCCCAGACGTTTTTCTCCGGTCCATCGAGAAGATGCGGCGTGTAATCCCCAACGTCACCCTGCGGACCTCTTTCATTGTCGGGTTCCCCGGAGAGACGGAGCAAGAATTTGGAGAGTTGTGCGAGTTCGTAAAAGAAGCATCTTTCGATTGGATGGGTGCGTTCGCCTATTCCGATCAGGAGGGCGCCGGAGCCTTCGCGCAAGGCAATAAACTATCGACGCGAGAGATCGAGAGCCGTCGCAAATCGCTGATGTCGATTCAGAAGAAGATAAGCCGGGCGAAAAAGAAATCGCTGGTGGGGCGGGAATTTGATCTGTTGATGGAAGGCACCTCCTCGGAATCCGATTTGCTGCTCGAAGGCCGAACCTTTATGCATGCTCCGGAGATTGACGGGAAAGTATTTGTAAACGATTATCCGGAAGACAAAAAGCCGCAAGAGGGCGAGTTTTACCGCTGCCGAGTCACCGAGTCTCACGAGTACGACTTGGTCGCGGAAATTATTTAACGCGCACTAAAGCGGGTCTGCAATCGCGGTTCGCGTCAAGATTGTGACAACGACATGCCACAAAAGTCCATTAAACTTCGCTGCCCCATCTGCAAGAAAGTCACAAAAACCTCCGGCCCTGACTTCCCTTTCTGCAGCGACCGCTGCCGGTTGATCGATCTGGGGAAATGGGCCACTGGCGGCTACGTGATTTCATCGCCGGTCAGCGATGCCGAAGAAGCCATTTCGGAGTTCGACAAAGAAGATAACTAGAAAGATTTGACTCTCAGGTTTGACCCTCAGATTTGATTCTCAGATTTGACTCTCAGATTTGATTCTCAAACGATGCGGGCAAGGCGCCCCGACGGCGTACCTCCAAGACTCGAAATTATGGCGCTGCAATGAGACCTCATACGACTCACGACCCCGGCGCCGGGCTCCCGCCGCCTCTTAGTCAGGCGCTTCAGCCTCGCTCGCCGGTGTGGGCGACAGTGGTGGCTACTTTTTTCGGTATCGGGCGATTAAAGCCCGGTCCGGGCACGTGGGGGTCTCTTGCGACGACACTTCTGTGGGCCCTCGCCAGCTCTCGGATTCCCGGTGATTACCGTACTTGGGGCACCGTAATCGCAGCCGCCTTCGTAACTCTTATCGGAATCCCCGCCGCAACCCGAGTCGCCCGAGCCTACGGATCTAAAGATCCGCAGTTTGTAGTGATCGATGAAGTGGCAGGACAGCTCGTCTCGCTCATTGCAGTCCCACTCGGTTGGAGACCGTTTCTGGCGAGCTTTATACTTTTTCGTATCTTCGACATGTGGAAACCCTTCCCAATTCGCCGCCTGGAGCGGCTTCCGGAAGGTACGGGCATCGTGATCGATGACTTGGCGGCCGGAGTATACGCGTTATTGATAATGCATCTCTTGCTACACTTTGGACTTCTAAAGGTATAAAGCCGATAGTGGATCAACAAGATTTCATTCTGCGTTTCATAAATTCATGAGCATTTCCGACCGCCTTCTAGGAAAGAAATCCGCCGACGGTAAGCCGCATATCGACGCGGTGAGCCCTGACTGCGCACTGCCCGGCGGAGAAGTTCGAATCGTTGGTAAGGGCCTGAGGCCGCCAGAACTGAAACGTCCGGTCGTCCATTTTGGGGACGTAGAGGGATCGGTGCTCATCAGTTCTGACGAATTCGTCGTCGCGCGTGTTCCTGACGGAGCAACGTCCGGGCCGATCGTAGTCGGCACAAACGGAAGCAGCAGCAATCCTCACACCGTCAAAGTTGCTGTCCCCGTGGCGGACAATCTTCATCCCATCGCTAATCCTGCACTTGATCGGGAAGGCAATCTGTACGTAACTTTTTCCGGATCGCGCGGGCAGAAAGTTCCGGTATCGATTTTTAAAATTGACACCAACTACAACGTCAAACCCTTTCTTAGCGACCTGATGAATGCGAGCGCAATCGCCTTTGATCGCGAAGGCCAGATGTACGTTTCGTCGCGCCATGATGAAGCTGTATACCGGGTCGCACCCAACGGAACGATGTCACCGTATGCGCAGGGCATGGGCGTTGCCACCGGTATCGCGTTTGACGCCGAAGAGAATTTGTATGTCGGCGATCGTAGCGGAACAATTTTTAAAATCGCGCGCGACCGCCAGATCTTTGTTTTCGCCACACTGGAGCCGAGTGTCTCCGCCTATCACCTCGCTTTTGGACCCGACGGCAATATGTTTGTCTCCGGACCGAGCACTTCAAGCTTTGATAGCGTTTATCGGGTCGATCCTCATGGAACCGTCTCGGTCTTTTACCGCGGCGTTGGCCGGCCTCAGGGACTAGCGCTCGACATTGATGGCAATGTTTACGTTGCGGCTTCGCTCGGCGGAAGGCGCGGGATCGTCAAAATCAGTCCTGACGGTAAGGCTAATCTCGTAGTCGCGGGCCAAGGATTAGTGGGCCTCGCGTTCGCGCCCGGCAAGTCGGCCGTGCTGGCTACCAATAGCGCGGTTTATCACATCTCGTGGAACATCCAAGGCCGGCCGCTACTTCCAGAATAGCGCTTGCCGAAGCAAACTTCGGACAATGACGCGGCCACTGCTAAACTGATTGGGATGTCCACGACCCTCGCACCAACTACCCCGACTCGCGCCGCCGGCTTTCAGGCAACCACGACGGCCCCTAAGTCTTCGGGAATCATTTTGCCCGCCTTCACCCTCTGGTGGCGGGAAATCGTCCGCTTCTATCGTCAGCGCGCACGCGTCGTCGGGGTGATTGCCTCCCCTTTGCTTTTTTGGATTGTGATCGGCTCGGGCTTTGGGACATCTTTTCGATCAGGCGGGGCCGCGGGCCAACAACATTATTTAAATTATTTTTATCCCGGAACCCTCGTGATGATCGTGCTGTTCACCGCCATCTTCACCATGATGTCTGTCATTGAAGATCGCAACGAAGGATTTCTGCTTTCCGTTCTTGTAGCCCCGGTTCCCCGCGCTGCGATTGTGTTGGGCAAAGTGCTGGGCGGCACAACCCTGGCTGCGGCGCAAGGACTGATTTTTCTAGTGTTCGCACCCCTCGTCGGCGTGCACATGACGCTGGCTTCTTTCGGGCTGATCGTCCTCACCGTTTTTTTAGTATCTTTTGCGCTCACGGCGCTCGGCTTCGCGATCGCGTGGCCTATGGATTCGACCCAAGCTTTCCATGCCATCATCAATTTATTTCTCATTCCATTGTGGCTGCTTTCGGGAGCGCTATTCCCTCTCTCGGGCGCATCCGTGTGGATGCGTGCGTTGATGTATGCGAATCCCTTGACATATGGAGTGGAAGCGCTGCGGACGCTGATGTATCCGGAATCTCCGGTAACATTCTCGTTGACGTCGTCGATGCTGACGCTTGTTCTATTCGCCTTCTTCATGTTCGGGATCGCGTTTGTGCTGGCCAATCGCAGAACAACGAAGCCAGCGGCTTAGGAATTCAATTGCGCCGGCGGCTCGCGGGCTACACTGGCTGGCGCTGATCCCGGCCGCGGGGGACGTCAGGATCCCGTGGCGACCAACCCCATAACGGGCGGCGCTACAATTAAATTACGACTCATGCCTGTCGACATCTTGGCGCTTGCGGCGCATCGCGATGACGTTGAACAAACCTGTGCGGGAACCCTTCTCAAAATGGCCGAACGCGGCCACAGCACGGGGATTCTTGACCTGACTCGCGGCGAGATGGGCACGCGTGGCAGCATGGAAGATCGAGCCCACGAAGCAGCCGAGGCAGCGAGAATTTTGCAGGTGAGCTGGCGGCAGGCGCTCGATATTCCCGACGGTCGCGTCGAAAACAACTGGGAGAACCGGCTGAAAGTTGCGCGTGTGCTGCGCGAACAGCGCCCTAGGGTTTTAATTCTGCCGTACTGGGAAGGTCGCCATCCCGACCATTACACGGCTTCGACTTTGGGATATGAGGCGGCGTTTCTATCTGGATTATCGAAATTGCCCGTCGAAGGATCGGCGCATCGCCCTTTTAAAATTATTTACGCCAGTTTGTATCGCGATGTGCGACCAACATTCGTCGTCGATATCACTGATCAGTTTGAGCGGCGCTTCGAATCGTTGATGGCCTACAAAACCCAGTTTAGCGACCAGCACGCGGGAAGCGGAATTTTCCCAGGTCAGCAGGAAATTCGCGCGCGTGTCGAGTCAATGGCACGCTTTTACGGAGCCCTAGGTGGCATTACCTATGCCGAGCCCTTCGTCCAGAAGGAAGTCGGCCTCGTAGACGATGTTTTGGCACTTCCAGTAAAGTCAATTTAGATCATCCTTCGAATGAGGAGATACTGATGTCTTCCACGCAGCCCAGCTCCGCCACGCGCCAGGAGAAAGACTCGCTCGGCACGAAAGAGATTCCGGCGCATGTCTATTACGGCATTCAAACTGCGAGGGCGGTAGAGAATTTCCCTATCTCTGGAATGTGGGCGCATCCATCGCTGATTTGCGCCATTGGCATGGTCAAGGAAGCTGCCGCAGAAGCGAACCTTTCGCTCGGTCTGATCGATGAAAAAGTAGCCAGAGCAATCATGCATGCGGCGCGCGAAGTGCAAGAAGGCAAATTCAACGATCAGTTCGTAGTCGATGTTTTTCAAGCCGGTGCGGGCGTCAGCTTTCACATGAATTCAAATGAAGTGATCGCGAATCGCGCTGCCGAAATTCTTGGCGGAAAGCTTGGGGACTATTCTCTTGTCCATCCGAACGATCATGTGAATTACGGGCAATCGACGAACGATGTTTTCCCCACCAGTATGCGGCTGGCAGCACTGTTGGAATTGGAAAAGGCATACCCGGTATTAGACGCGCTTGTCACGGCGCTCGACCAGAAGGGCAAAGAGTTCCACGACATTCTGAAGTCGGGACGCACGCACATGCAGGACGCCGTCCCCATGCGTCTGGGGCAGGAGTTCACCGCTTTTGCGGGTGCGATTCGCCGTTCAGCCAAAGCGCTGCGCACTGCTTCAGATTCGCTGCGGGAGTTGGGCCTTGGCGGCTCCGCCGTCGGCACCGGCATCAACACGCATCCCGATTATCGCGATAAGGCAATTGCAAACCTGGCTCGCATTTCAGGGCAGGCGCTCAATCCGGTGGATGACATGCGCTATGCCATGCAGTCAAACTTTGCCATGGCAAATGTTTCTTCAGCGCTGCGCAACTTGGGGCTAGAAGTGATTCGGATATCGAACGATTTGCGCTTGCTGTCGTCCGGTCCGAATACGGGATTTGCGGAGATTAATCTACCTGGACTGCAACCGGGCTCATCGATCATGCCGGGCAAAATAAATCCGGTGATTCCTGAACTGGTTGCCATGGTTGGCTTTCAAGTGGTGGGCAACGATGTCGCGGTTGCAATGGCGGTCCAGGCGGGCCAACTGGAATTGAACGTGATGATGCCGACCATGGCCTACAACGTCCTACAATCGACGACGATCCTGACCAATTGCCTGCGCCAGTTCACGGAGCGGTGCGTCGAGGGAATTACGGCTAACCAGAATCGCTGCGATTTCTATGTGCAAGCAACGGTGTCGCTCGCGACTGCCTTGAATCCTTACATCGGTTATGCGAAAGCCGCTGAAATTGCCAAAGAAGCGGTCGCTTCAGGCAAGTCGATCATTGAGATTGCGCGCGCCAAGAAACTGCTCAACGATGAGCAGATCAAGGAAATTCTTGACCCCGCGCGGATGACAGAACCGGTTCGTCCGCTGGAGGCGGCGAAAGATCGCGAAAAACTGAAGGCGAAATAGATTCCTTTCTTCAAGGCAGAAATCGTCTGAAGACAAAAACATTCAACCCAGGGCCGCGGAGACCGACTGCCTTCCCCGGGGGCCCCTAGGGCTTTTTTATACCTCGCCGCCGGTTCAGATGGGTCGACGCGCTCGCTTCGATGTCATCATACTTAAGCACGCTGATGGAGCCGTCTACTTCGAGAACCGCCAAGGCCGCTTCTTTGTAGGAGCTCACGCCGTGTTCTCTGAGCGCCCGTTGCAGTTCGTCCATACTGACGTGTTCTTTCGCCATGTGCGCGACATTCACCGTGCCATCGTGCACCAGCAAGCTGGGCTCTCCCTGGATGTACCTTCTGAAGCGGCGATTTCCTCCAGACAATTCGGCTACCAGGTAATTCAAAATCAAGAGAGTTGCCGCGGCTATGGCGCCGCCGGCAAGCGACGTATCCGGCCCGGTCATGGCGTTCTGCACGGAGTTCGAGAGCAAGAGCAGCAGCGTGAGATCGAACGGGGTCATCTGCCCGACCTCTCGCTTGCCACTGATTCGGATGCCGCCTAGAACGAGGAGATAGATCACTCCCGTGCGGAGCGAAATTTCAAGAAGAGTGTGGAAGTTGGGCGGCAGCATTGTCTGAGTATTTTACTTGCTGCCGCTCTTTAGCAGTCATTAGTAGTCATTATCTGAGTAGCCGTTATTTCACCGCCGTTATTTCTGCGAGACGGTGATGGGCACGGGAGCATTCTTTGGCGTGCTCAAATAGCCGGTGATTTTCTTCTTCTCAACCGTCCACACGACCAGTTCGTAGAGCATGTGATCGCGGCCGCTGTAGAACTGAACCGGCTCACTCTGGGTTCTATCTTTCTTCTCGAGTGTTTTGTCGTCGGCGGTTACATTCAGCGTATATTTCCCGCGTTTGGCGTCCGTCTTTTTCAACTGTAACGCCACCGTCGAAATGGCCTGCGGTTTGGCACCTTTCATCAAGGTGAATTCGTAATACTGCCGGTCGCCTTTGTGTTTCAGCGCTTCGAGGTCTCCCCTCGTATTCGCAATCAGTCCGCTTTGCACACCCAGATCGCCGATCGTATTTTGCAACTTTGAGATTGTCGATTCGAGCGAAGCCTTGGTTGTTGCAACGTCGTTCTTAACGCCGCCGACATCGGTCTTCACCGATCCCACTTCCCCTTCGACCGCGCTCAAGTCTCTTTTCTGCTGTGCGGTTTGCGCCGCGAAGCGCGCAGATGCCAACTGTTGCTGGCGCTGCAATTCTGCCGTCTTAGTCGCGAGCTCCTTTTTTGTCATGCCTAGCTGGTGCGCCAACGTCTCGGAATCAGCTTCGGCCGTCTGCATTCGTTTGGACAGATCGCCAATCTGCTTTTCGTTATTGGCTTGATACCGCGCAAGGTCAGCCAGTTTGCGCTGGTGGCTGTACGTGAAAAATCCCGACGCCACGACAAACGCGATAGCCACAAACAGCAGAATCCACTTACCCATGTTGCTCTGCGATTCTGAGTGATATACAACTGCAGGCTCCACGTCAGGCGTAATGACTCCAGGCATAGACACTCCTCTCCACTTGGTTTGTATGATTCATTGTTTGCGACCCGAGAGATGCTGTCAATTGGCTACCGAGTGCCTTTGGTAACGTTACGGCTAGAATGTAGAGGTGAGGAATTACGACGTAATTGTGATCGGGGCGGGCATCATTGGACTCTCACTTGCCATTGAGCTGCACAAGCAACGTCTGCACGTTTTGGTGATAGAAAAGGGCAAACCAGGGCGCGAGGCGTCGTGGGCGGCGGGAGGCATGCTGGCCGATTTCCCTTTTGAAATGCCACTCGCACTTAGGGATTTGGCGAGCGCGAGCGCGACGATGTACCCGGAATTTGTACATCAATTGCAAGACGAGTCCGGACTTAAAATTGATTTGCGGTCTCATGGATCTTTGTTGTTTT
>JAYVCW010000023.1:0-2001 GCA_043749775.1 Acidobacteriaceae bacterium
ACCCCGAGCGCGACTCCGTCGTCACCGAACACCTCAGGAGTATCGACAAACAGCCTTTAGCAGCATGACCGAGGCGACAACTCACTTGACACGCGCCGACCTTGCGGTGGGGTGCGGATCACGCGCTTGTCCAGATCGACGCCGACTCGTGTAATCTCACCCATGAGGTTTCCTCTTTCCGGTTCCAGATTGACTTTGCAACGTCAATCTTGGCATCCGATGCCGCCGCTGAATTGCAGGAAATCCCTTCGTATTCGTTGCATCAAACAGCCAAAAGCTGCGCTTTTGTCTGCTGTTGAACGCAGACCTTTGTCATCAACACAGTGCATTCCACATCATGAAGAAAATCCGATATGAATCGCTTTTGGTTTATGCCGCCTCAGCAATCACTTTGACTGCGCTTCTTGGCTGTGCCACCCCAGATCCGAGCATGATTTCGCCCGGCGTGTACATAATTTCTAGGACTAGCGCTGCCGGTTCAATAATGGCTAATATGGCCCAACTTAAGTCCGATACGATTCAAGCGGCAAATAAATTCGCCGAATCGAAAGGAAAAGTCGCAGTGGCAGTAAGCCTCCGTGAAGAACGACCTATTCCAGGTTTTCCCCTCGTCGAATATCAGTTTCGACTCGTAGAACCGGGATCAATCCCGGATTCAGCTGTTACACTACAACGCGCTCCCGATGCTATCATTCAGCGCACCGACAATGTGACTATCAAATCACAACCGATACCATTCAAAGAACAACCGAAAGAACAGCCAAAAGACTTGTATTCTGAACTTCTCAAACTGGAAGATCTTCGGAAGCGGAGTCTAATAACAGAAAAAGAGTTTCAAGAACAGAAACGAAAACTTCTGTCGAGGAATTAATTCCTCGTATCTTCCCTCTGACCGACTTTGAGTTTTTTCGGAGGTTTTCTTGATAATCGTGGTAGCAGGCTGCGGGCAAGTGGGCAGAGGCTCGTACGGTGAGCAACGGGCAGCGTTGTCCACAGCCAGCGAGCCGCTAATCGGGTAGGCGGCGATTTCTAGCCGCCGCCCCACACCACCCACCGTGCGGATCCGCAGTGGGCGGTTCATGCAGAGTTCGATACGCACACTCATGGGCTACGCGATCAATGTAAGTTGGTCACACCGCGCAATAGTCGGGGTGAGAGCCAGCCTACAGGGGTGCGGTTAGACACTGGGGTCGAGCCGTCATTCGTATTGCGACCTTGCTTGCCCCGCGTCCCCCATCTTCGCGTGCCGCCAGAGCTTTCAGGCTCGGGGCGAGGAGCGTTCATCATGGCTAATTAGGCCGCCCGAAATCGAATTCGAAACTACGTCCTTGACACGGATGACGTTTGTCCATACAGTGGTGCGGTAAACATCACCTGGGATCCGAAGAAGGCCGAGGCGAACATGCGTGACCACGGCGTGTCGTTCGCAGAAGCTGCAACTGTGCTCACGGACGAGTATGCGCTGACGCGCGAGGATCCAGACTCGTTCGATAAACAACGGTTCGTCTCATTGGGCATGAGCGCAACTGGCGTTCTCTTGGTGATCGTTTATACGAATCGCGAGCCAGACATCTATCGATTGATCTCCGCATGAAAGGCAAACAAACCGCAGAGGAAACAATATGAAAAAGGTCGCAGCTGAACCGTATCGCGAGATCGACTTCGCTTCTGCCAAGCGTGGGCCGGTCATTTCTCAGGAGCCAGGCAAGACGAAGATTTCCATTCGGATTGACAACTTGGTCATCGACCACTTCCGTTCTCAAGTCGAACGTGCTGGAACAGGCAACTACCAAACGCTGATCAATGACGCACTGGTTGCATATATTCAACAGCGTTCAGTCATTGAGGCAGTGCGTCAAGTAGTGCGAGAAGAATTGGCAGTCCCGAAAGCAAAATCTCGTCAAACCAAAGGTCGAGCCATTGCGGCGTAAAAAGCGCGCGGTCTAATCGGGTAGCGTGCCGATGATCGCCGAAAGCGGCTACAAGGAATTCGAGCTGCTC
>JAYVCW010000024.1:0-6442 GCA_043749775.1 Acidobacteriaceae bacterium
GTCGCTGCTGTTTTCGTTGACCGTCTTCGTCGAACAGCCCTACAATCCAAAGTTCCCCGCAACGATTCTCGATGGGAGTCCAAGCATGCCAATTTTGAAACGGTTTGCCATCATGCTGGCGGCCCTGACTACGTCACTAGCGGCTTCAGCTCAAACCACTCCGCCGCCGAGTCAGGACTTTTTGATCAAGAACGCGACCGTGATGACGGTAACGCACGGCATCATAAAAAACGGCTCCGTCTACATTAAAGATGGAAAAATTGCCGCCGTCGGCGAAACCGTTACCGCTCCCGCCAGCGCCACGGTTATCGATGCCCACGGAAAATACCTCACGCCCGGCATAATCGACTCCCACTCCCACATCGCGCTCGACGACGACGTGAATGAAGCCACCAGCCCCGTCACCCCGCAGATGATGATGAAGGACGCTTTCGATTATCAGGACAAGGCGATCTACCGCGCCCTCGCCGGAGGCGTCACGACTTCACTCCTCCTGCACGGATCAGCGAATATGATCGGCGGCCAGTCCATCGTCATCAAGCACAAGTACGGAGACTCCCGCGACTCGCTGCTTTTCTCGAACGCCCCGCGCTCGATTAAATTCGCGAGCGGCGAAAATCCAAAGCGAGTCTACGGAAGCCGCGACCAGCTTCCCTCAACTCGCATGGGAAATTTCGCCGTGCAACGCGAAGCTTTAGTTCAAGCGCAGGAATACATGCGCGAGTGGGACAGATACAACCTGAAAGCAAAACGCAGTGACGCCGAAAAAGCCAGCGAGCGGAACAGAGACAAAGACAGAGATAATGACTCGAAGAATAAAGAAAAAGACGCCGCGCCGCCCAAGCGTGACCTGAAACTCGAAGCCCTCGCCGACGTCCTCCGCGGAAAAGTTATGGTTCAGATCCACTGCTACCGCGCCGACGAAATGCTCACCGAAATCGCCATGGCGAAAGAGTTCGGCTACAACCTCCGCGCCTTCCACCACGCGCTCGAAGCCTATAAAGTTGCCGATCAGCTAGCCGCCAACAACGTCGGCATCGCTACTTTCGCCGACTGGTGGGGATTTAAGCAGGAGGCGTGGGACGCCATCCCATGGAATGCCGTGCTGGCGATGCGCAAAGGAGTTAAGGTCGCAATCAAGAGCGACTCCGAAGATTACACTCGCCGCCTTAATCAAGAAGCCGCAAAGGCAATCCGCTACGGCGGAGCAACCGAAGACGAAGCGCTAAAGATGATCACCCTGAACCCAGCCTGGATCGTGGGCGTCGACGATCGCGTCGGCTCAATCGACATCGGCAAAGACGCCGACCTGGTTTTGTGGGATGGCTATCCGCTATCAACCTACGGCGTCCCCGAAAAAGTCATGATCGAGGGCGAAGTCTACTTCGACCGCTCCCGCCCCGGCTTGGGGACGACGCATTACAAGGAGGGAGAATGATGCGGCGATCAATCATCAGCTCTCAGCCGTTAAAACGTAAGCCCACACAAAGCAGGCTCGTCTGGAGCGGACGCTCCAGTCCGCTACTGGTGTTGTTCGTTTTGTTGTTCGTTTGGCTCGTGGCAGGAACACTCTGTAAGGCGGTCCTCGCCCAGGAAAAAGCGATAGCTCTAAAAGGAGGCAGGCTCTTAACCATCACTCACGGAGTCATAGAAAACGGCGTCATCGTAATGCAAGGCGGAAAGATCACAGCCGTTGGCCCGGCCGGCTCGACCAGTGTGCCGAGCGGCGCGCAAGAAGTTGACGCGAGCGGCATGACCATCTACCCCGGACTGATCGATTCAGAAACCAATCTCGGCCTGACAGAAATCTCGCAAGAGCAATCGACAAACGACTTGATCGAACTGAGCGACGAGATCATGCCCCATATGCACACCGCCGACGCTTTTCATGCGGAGTCGGTGCTGATACCAGTCGCACGACTGAACGGAATCACTAACGCCATCGTTGCGCCCTCAGGTGAAGACACGCTTCCCGGGCAGGATTCGTTCATCCAGCTCGACGGAAGAAGCGCGAACGAAATGCTCCTGATCCGCGACAACGCCATGGCGCTGAACTTTACCGGAGAGGAACGCCGAAACAAGGGTCCTTTCGACAAACGAAAATATCCGTCTACGCGCATGGGCCTAGCCGCGCAATTGCGTCAAGCCTTCATCGACGCGCAGGACTACAAATCGAAGCGCGACGCCTACGATCGCAAGAAGAACGACCCGGCACAAAGCCAAGCCCCGTCCAAGAATAAAAACGACAAGGGAGCAAATGACGACAAGAAGGGCGACGCCACGCCTCCAAAGCGCGATCTCAAGCTGGAAGCCCTGATTCCATATCTCGAAGGCAAGAAGACCATCGTGCTCGCCGCCCAAAGTGCAAGCGATCTTCAAACCGCGGTCAGCCTGGCGAATGAATTCAAACTGAAATTCGTGTTGAATCACATCAGCCACTCGCAACCGGTTCTTGACTACGTCGCGACTCTCAAAGTGCCGGTCATTGTCGGCCCGATCTACGAAGCTCCCAAAGAATACGAGCGCTATGACGCGGTCTACAGCCTGCCCGCGCAACTGCAGAAACGCGGCGTTAAAATCCTCTTCGCTTCCTACTCCGCCCATAACGTCCGCAACCTGCCTGACGCGGCCGGATACGCAACCGCATTCGGCCTCCCCTATGACGAGGCGCTGAAAGCTGTCACGCTCAACCCGGCAGAGGTCTGGGGAGTGGCCGACCAACTTGGCTCGCTAGACGTAGGCAAGACCGCTAACGTAGTGATGGCTAACGGCGATCCGCTGGATATCAAGACCGATGTAAAGCAGGTCTACATTCAGGGCAGGGCGGTTCCGATGACAAGCCGTCAAACTGAGTTACGAGACCAATATTCAAAATAAAAACTAAGAATTGTGCCTAAACACTCTCGAGAACAGGTGCCGCGACGTCCAACCTGCTTTGCATACTTTCTCAATCCCTTTTAGACTACTAGCTTCGACCCGGATTCGATTTTCAGAGCACACGCAGTCTTAAGATCAGCAAACGCCGGCCCGGAACGGCCCGCGATCCCCAAAAGTTGAACGAGGAAAAACATGGCAGCCGTTGATGAAAAAGTGAAACAGATTATTGTCGAGCAGTTGGGTGTGGATGAGGGCGAAGTTACGCCCAGCGCTTCCTTCGTAGATGACCTGGGCGCGGATTCGCTCGACACAGTCGAACTCGTAATGGCCTTTGAAGAAGCCTTCGACATCGAGATTCCGGACGAAGACGCCGAAAAGATTCGCACGGTCTCAGACGCGGTCGACTACATCGGCAAGCACGCGAAAGCGGGCAAGTAATTCGGTGAGTACGTCGGGGAGTCAATTCGGGAGACGGGTCGTCATCACCGGCATCGGCCTGATCTGCTCCGTGGGCAATACCACGGAAGCGGTTTGGAAGGCGCTGCTCGCCGGCACGAGCGGCGTCGACCGCATTACCGCATTCGACGCCTCGGCGTTCGCCTGCAAGATCGCCGCCGAAGTCAGGAATTTCGATCCCCTTCAGTTCATCGAGAAAAAGGAAGTGAAGAAGATGGGCCGCTTCATTCACTTCGCCATCGCCGCCTCCGATGAAGCGATGAAGATGTCGCAGCTGAAAGTCACTCCTGAAAATGCTGAGAACGTTGGAGTGCACATTGGCTCCGGCATCGGCGGATTCGATGTGATCGAGCGCGAACATACCGCACTCATCGAAGGTGGTCCGCGCAAGATATCCCCATTTTTCATTCCCGCCGCCATCGTCAATCTAGCCGCCGGACACGTCTCCATGCGCTTTGGCGCTAAAGGCCCGAACGAAGCTACGGCTACTGCCTGCACAACCAGCGCGCATTCCATCGGGGATTCTTTTCGCATCATTCAGCACGGCGATGCCGACGTCATGATCGCCGGAGGATCGGAGGCAGCCATCACTCCCATGGGAGTTGGCGGATTTGCCGCCATGCGCGCCCTTTCCACCCGCAACGACGATCCCGCCAGCGCCAGCCGCCCATGGGATAGAGACCGCGATGGCTTCGTCATGGGTGAAGGCGCCGGAATCTTGGTGCTCGAAGAACTCGAGCACGCACGCCGCCGAGCCGCTCCCATACTCGCCGAAATCGTAGGCTACGGTATGTCCGCCGATGCATTTCACATGACCCAACCTGCTCCCGAGCACGAAGGCGGCTTCCGCGTCATGCGCAACGCCTTGCGAGACGCAAAACTCGAGCCGAGTGTCGTTGGCTATCTGAACGCTCACGGCACGTCGACTCCCTTAGGCGACACGCTCGAAGCCCACGCCATAAGAAATTTATTTGGAAAAACCGTTCCTATAAGCTCGACGAAGTCGATGACCGGCCACCTCCTGGGCGGAGCGGGCGGTTTAGAGGCGGGAGTAACAGTGCTCGCGTTGCGGGACCAGATTTTGCCGCCCACCATCAATCTCGAAAACCAGGACTCCGAAACCGAAGGCATGGATTTCATCCCCAATGAAGCTCGCAAAACGACCTTCGAATACGCCATGTCGAATTCCTTCGGCTTCGGCGGCACCAACGGCGCTTTGTTGTTCCGTAAATGGGCTGAATAGAGGTGGGGATTGGTCCGCTGCAGCAGGCGCGGCCTCTCCGAGGAAGCCGTCATCTCGATAAAGGACGTGGCGTGCTAACCCGGCCTTTGTTGCCGACGCCAAGTTAGCACCCGGCGTTACATCTGCCCAGTGCCCACCGGCCTGCGATAGTGTGGCTTCCCTTGTCTATTTCGTGCACATAACGCAGTATCCGCCGATTTCCAGTCGCGACACCACAATGCGGAACCGGCAGTCTTTCTCCACCTGGCCCTTCAGCTTCTCGAAAATATCGCTGACAAACTCCATGATCCTGCCGCAACGCAGGCAGGCCATGTGGATGTGGTCACGGTTCAGCTTGCGCTCGTAGTAGTGGCCTTCGCCATGAATGTGCATCAAGTCAAGCTCGTCAATCAGTCCGTGCCTCTTCAGCAGTTGTAGCGTTCTGTACACTGTGCTGCGATCGACGCTGGCATCAAGTTTCTGCGCCCGGCGCAAGAGCTGCGCTGCATCCAGGTGTTTCGCGGCAGTCTCCATCACGCGCAGGATGGCGCGCCGCTGCTTCGTCATACGGATTCCACGATTCGCGAAGTGAGCTTGCAATCGGCCCGGAATTCCAGTTTTGGGTAGTGGCATAAAGAAACAGTTTCCTTCGACTGTCGCAAATGGTCGCAACCACGCTGCGACGGAATCTTCCACCTTGGCTTGACGATGTTAAGAAACATCCTGCAATATCGAGAATGTAAATTAGATGCGACACGGTTGCAACTAGGATTACCTCTCTTGTGAACGACAAATTGACCAACTCGCAATGTCAGGAGCGCTCGGGCGAAAGCTGCGTTTCAGCCGGGAAGGGGCACTTTACGCCGAGCTCCGGCTGGTTCTTCTGCTCTTGCTTTGTAGCATTGGTCTTATTAGCCCTTGCGTTCCCGGCGCAAGCGCAGGAAAGCCCTTACATCGTCACCTACAATCATTATCTTGAGGAACCCGGCAGTCTTGAGGTCGAATACTCCTCAACCTTCGGCACGCAGCGTGGCGGCAATGACTTTCACGCATTCTGGGCCGAGTTCGAATACGGCGCCACCGCCTGGTGGACAACGGAACTCTATCTCGACGGCCAGACGACATTCAACGACAGCACCATCTTTACCGGATTTCGCTTCGAGAACCGCTTTCGCCTGCTCCAGCAGGAGCATTTCATCAATCCCGTTCTATATTTCGAATATGAACAGATTAACGGAGCCGACAAGATATTGAAGGAAATCGAAGGCCACGACATCGAGTCCGACTATGCCGGATCCAATGCTCTCAGCCGCAAGGAACACAAGCACGAACTCGAATTGAAGCTCCTGCTCTCCAAGACTTTCAAGGGTTGGAACATTGCCGAAAATACCCTCGCCGCCAAGAATCTCACCGGCGATAATCCCTGGGAGTTCGGCTATGCCTTCGGCGCAAGCCGTCCGTTGGCCTTGAAAGCCTCCGTTAACCGATGCAGTTTCTGCCCTGAGAATTTTATCGCCGGAATTGAGATGTATGGCGGTCTCGGAGATGACCACAGTTTCGGCTTGCATGAAACCTCGCACTACCTCGCGCCGGTCGTGGCGTGGAACCTTCCTTCGGACTGGACCTTGCGACTCTCGTCAGGTTTCGGTCTGAATGACAGCAGCCACCGTTTTCTGATGCGCTGGGGAGTCTCCCGCGAGTTCTCCGGCTTCGGCGCAACAGTCAGCCGGCTGCTCGGAGGTCGCAAATGAGGTCGCAAATAACGAGAGCTATTAAGACGACGACCGTCGCCTCCCTGTCTTCGGTGGCGCTAGTCTTTGTCGTCGCTCTCGCTATGCCCTTCCTCTCCGCGGAAAAGGAAAACCCCGCATTCTCGAAGAACGACAA
>JAYVCW010000025.1:0-2930 GCA_043749775.1 Acidobacteriaceae bacterium
GTCCGTATGCGTCGCTCAAACGCCGGATCGAAGTTCGCTGCAAGGTTAGTGGCAAAGATCACGACACCGGTGTACCTCTCCAACTCCTGCAGCAGCACACTGACCACTGCGTTCGATTCCCGCTGCGAGCCACTATCGACTGAGGTCGATCGGCGCGCGGCGATCGCGTCGGCCTCGTCGAAGAGCAGGACGGCTTGTTCCTCGCGCGCCGTACGGAAAATCGCGGCAACGTTCTTCGACGTCTCGCCCATCCACATGGATTCAAGCTCGGCATACCGGACGACCAGAAGCTGGCGGCCAAGCGACTGCGCGATGGCCTCGGCGCAGATGGTCTTGCCGGTGCCAGGAGGCCCTGCGAAATTGAAGGCGAGACCGAGGCCGGTTGAATGCCGTTCCCCGAGGCCCCAGCCCTTGAATATCAGATTGTGCTGTGTAACCTGGGCCAGCGCAGTCTCAAGAGCGCGTTGAGTCGCGGGCGGCAGAACGACATCTTTGAAGGTCCGGCGCGGCGCAATGGACTCGACCGCGCGGCGGCCAGGAATGCCAAGAAGACGCGAAAATGAAATCGGCGCCACCCGCTCTACCTTACCGTTCTTGCCGGTTAATAATCAATTCGACTGGGAGCGGTTCTCCGGACTTCGCCGGGACACTTGATGTAAACGAACTTCTTACTCCGCAGCGGTCGATGACGTGTCTGTAAGGAACGTATCTGAAGTTGAGGAGGACTCGGTATCGGGCAGCCTCGCTACAACGACTGTGCCTGCCCCATTAGCATTAATTTCCACGGTCCCACCAAGCTGTCTGAGCCTTTCTCTCATCCCCCTGATTCCAACTCCGGGCGCGCCTGACGATGCCATTTCATCCAGCTTCTCTGGTGGTATGCCTTTGCCCTTGTCCTCCACTTCGACAAGCACCTGACCATCGCGGCGACGCAGCCGAATCTTGGCTGTAGAACTTCCCGAATGTCGGTGAATATTCGTAAGGCATTCCTGCACCACTCTAAAAATTGCGGTCTCCGACTCACGCGGCAGCCGTCCGAAATCATCAGGGAGATCCAGATTAATCTCGATTTTGCTGCGTTGAGAAAATCCCTCTACATACCAACGAACGGCTGAGGCCAATCCTACTTCATCGAGCAAAGGTGGATGAAGCAAGTGAGAAATTGTGCGGACTTCCTGGCTCATTTCCTGGACTAGGCCTTCACTGTCGGTCAGGTTAGCGGCGGTTGCCCTAAGTCGTTCAACGTCGGCGCGTACGGCGGACAAATTCATGCTGAGGGCCGCCAACATCTGCCCTACGCTGTCATGCAGTTCACGAGCGATGCGCCGCCTCTCATCATCCTGCAACTGGAGCAGACGCGCCGAGAGCTCACGAAGACTGCGGTTGGCCTTATCGAGCTCTGTCGTGCGCTCTTGGACCCGATCTTCAAGTGCTCCCTGTGCCTTTTGCAGTTTTTCGGTGTTGCGGCGCCGCGATTCTCCCATTGCGACAACAATGCCGGAACCGAGCAGAAACGCGAGGAGCCCTAGCGATTGTGCCGAGTCGGGGATGCGAAATGAGTGTGTCGGAGCAATGAACCAATATCTAGCTCCAACGAGGCCAAGAATAATCGTAAATAGTGATGGCCCGACGCCACAGTACCAGGCGGAAAAGGCTACCGCGGGAAAGAGGATGACATACGGAATCTGGTCGGCGATGTGAGGATGCAGACCACGACAAACCAACAGGGCAGTCAAAACCGCGGCGACTGCGAGAGCGTAACGCGCGAAGACATTTCCCGGGATACGTGGCGAAGGCAACGTGTCAGTCCCCATAATCTAACCGTCAGTTCGGAAATCGGTCACAACCAAAATCGACAAAAAGCTGATCTGAGAATGCAATCTGGGCGAGAAGCTTCCCTTGCTTACTATTTTACTTCAACAAGATTTCTCAGAAGGGTTGCAAACTTCCATTTTACGCCCCCATCAGATTGCCATACTGGCCGCTTGTCGCTGTCGTAGCCGTGGCCGAAAAGCATGTCCAGTTTGATCCCGTGGCATATGGAGAACTGCGGCAACGGATTCTTCGCCGCGACTCGTGGCACTGGCAATCTTGCGGAAAGATGGCGAACCTAGAGCTGCACCATAAACAGCTTTCGCAGTCATCTCGGCGAGGACGACGAAGCAAATCTATTTGCTCTTGTTCGGATTGCCATCGTGCCACGCATACTGGTTGAGGATAAAGCGAGTATTTCTCATCGACCTTTGATGGCAGAACAGGAACTAAAATTCAGGGGCACAAGGGCTGACCTCGGCAATTTAGTGGCGACGAAATCGTACTCAAAGAAGAATAATTCCTATGAGTGGCCACAGCTGAACATAAAACCGTGCGTATCGTGATTTCGATTTTCCAGTAGCGAATATCTATTTCCCGCAAACATCCACCTTGTTGGATTCTCCTGATAACATCGGCCTGCGTTCCTTTCTGCATCATCAGTGGCTCCGTTGCACTCGCAGTATGAAACATGTGCATAACATGCACGACGTTCATTACATACATCTCCGCTCTGAGAAACGGCGAAGCAGTGAGTGATGAAATGACAAATATCGCGAAAAAGCACTTCGGTAGAAAAAGCGATTTTGGTTTTGATGGAAGCGCCGTAGGTTTGCAACATCTTCGGTAGTGATATAACGGGACGAAGTTTACCTAGAACTTCTTCAGCGTTCGCGAGGACCTGTTTGCGCTTCATGAATCTCGCCAAGAGTTAGCTGTGACCGAATCAGCCCCGCGATCTGCGTGAAGGTTGGTTCGGCCTACCGATGCGTGTCAGGCACAGCTTCAGGGAATTTCGTGGTTGACTAATTCTTAG
The DNA here is from genome assembly GCA_043749775.1 of Acidobacteriaceae bacterium. Classification (GTDB taxonomy): domain Bacteria; phylum Acidobacteriota; class Terriglobia; order Terriglobales; family Acidobacteriaceae; genus Acidiflorens. Next base: position 2,849 of record JAYVCW010000025.1, read on the forward strand.
ATTTACAGTGGTCGTGCGGGGACGACCGCGCGGTTTCAAGATCGCGCAACGGTATTCGGAGAAAATTTTCGATGCTGATGAA
>JAYVCW010000026.1:0-16575 GCA_043749775.1 Acidobacteriaceae bacterium
GAACGCGGCCTGCTGGCGTCGGCGGTGCAAGAATACCCGCTGCATCGCAAACGTGAAGATCCGGAACACGCGACTCAATCCCACGACGATCACATGCGAGCGCTGGCCGCCGCAACGCGCGCAGCGGTCAAGAAGGCGGGCATCCCAGGCGATCAGGTGCAAGCCATCGCGCTCGACACCACGGGCTCATCCGTCATTCCCGTCGGCAAGAACATGCAACCGCTCGGCGAATACTACTTGTGGTGCGATCACCGCGCTAAGAGCGAGGCGGCCGAGATCACAGAAGTGGCGCGGCGTGAGGGGCTCGAAGCGATTCAATGGTGCGGAGGGGTGTACTCGTCGGAGTGGGGTTTTTCGAAGTTGCTGCACTGGCTCCGCCACAATCCGGAAAAACGACCAGAGTTCGTCTCCGCGTTCGAGCACTGTGACATGGTGGTGGCCACCCTCTGTGATATTACGGACCCCGCGAAAGTAAAGCGCAGCATTTGCGCAATGGGACACAAGTGGCTGTGGAATCGGCAACTGGGAGGGCTTCCCCCGGAAAGTTTTCTGGTGAAAGTGGACCCTCTGTTTACGAATGTCCGGGAAAAATTGGATGGCGAGTATGCTACCTCCGATCAGATCGCTGGCACGCTGTCGGCGTACTGGGCCGAACACCTGGGGCTCAAGGCCGGAATTCCGATCCCAGTGGGAGCGTTCGACGCACATTGGGATGCGATCGGGGCGGGTTGCCGAACCGACGACATGGTGAATGTCGTAGGCACATCGACTTGTATCATTGGAATTACTCCGTCGGTAAACCTGGTGCCGGGCGTTTGCGGAGTTGTGCAGGGCAGCGTGCATCCGCATCGCACGGGAATCGAAGCCGGGCTTTCCGCCGTTGGGGACATATTCAGTGCGATTGCTTCCCGTGCAGGCACCGACGTCCAGACTCTGAGCCGCGGTTTGGAAACCTATCGAGCGGGACAGACTGGCTTATTGCGCATGACGTGGGACAACGGCGACCGCACCGTGCTGGTGAACCCCAATTTACGCGGTGTAACACTGGGATGGAACCTGCAGAGCACACTCCAGGACGAACTTTTCGCCGCCATAGAAGGGACCGCGTTTCATACACGCGTGATCCTGGACCGAATGGCGGAGCATGGCGTGGCCATTAAACGTGTGATCAATGCGGGAGGCATTCCGCAGAAAAATGACGTACTGAATCAGGTCTATTCTAATGTGCTGGGACGCACAGTGCTGGTTCCGAGTAAGAGCGTTCTGAGCCTGGGATCTGCAATCTTTGCTTTTCTGGCGGCTGGTACCTTCAAGACTATCGAGGAAGCGCAGGATAGGACTTGCCCTCCGTACCGCACCTTCATACCGAATGATTGGGCGCAACGTGTCTATGGCGATTTATATCCTTTGTATAGCAAGTTGTATTTCACTTTCGGCCAACGGGGTAGCGACCTTCTGGGCGACATCCTGCCAACATTAATTGCCTTGGCCGAATCAGCAGTAGTCCAAGCAAGCGCGTAGAGGTAGAGGAAGAAGCGAGGTGCACCAATGAGCGTTCAGAACGTCCTACGAATGATTACGATGTTTGGTTTGTGGTTGGCAGTATTGGGCATGACAGCGGAGGCTAAGACGAAGGTGACAAGTCAGGCATTCGGAAAGTTGCCGGACGGAACTCCGGTCGAAATTTATACGCTGAGCGACGGCGCGTTTGAAGCTCGAATCGCGACTTATGGCGGGATTCTGGTATCGATGAAAGCGCCCGATCGCAACGGCAAAGCGGCGGATGTTGTGATTGGCTTCGACGATGTCGACGGCTATGTGTCCAACTTTAACAGCCCCTCGTCCGCATTCTTTGGAGCACTCATCGGCCGCTATGGCAATCGCATCGCGCACGGTAGTTTTACCTTGGATGGTCAGAAGTATTCCCTGCCTCTGAACAACGGCGAGAACAGTCTGCACGGCGGCCCGCACGGTTTCAACAGCGTGGTGTGGAAGGCCAAGTCGATCGCGGACGGAGTGGAACTGACTTACCTGAGCAAAGACGGCGAGGCGGGATATCCGGGTAACCTCGCGACTACCGTGCGGTACACACTGAAGAAAGGAGACCTGCGAATTGAGTATTCCGCAACGACCGACAAGCACACCGTCGTCAACCTGACGAATCATGCCTATTTCAACCTTGCAGGGCAGGGCGACGTCTTGAAGCACGAGCTCACTCTCCATGCGTCACGCTTTACTCCGGTGGATGCCGGACTGATTCCTACCGGTGAGAAGAAGTCGGTGGAATCGACGCCGTTTGATTTTCGCAAAGCGACCGCGGTGGGAGCGCGAATCAACGCCGACGATACTCAACTTCACCTGGGTCATGGCTACGATCACAACTGGGTGCTGGATGGCGGCGGCGCTAAATTAGCGGAAGCCGCCGAGCTCTACGATCCAGGCAGTGGACGCGTGCTGAAAGTTTTGACTGATCAGCCGGGAATCCAGTTCTACAGCGGAAATTTCCTCGACGGATCGATCAAGGGCAAAGGTGGGAAACCGGAGGAACAGCATGCGGCACTTTGTCTGGAGACGCAGCATTTCCCGGACTCTCCGAATCACCCCGATTTTCCAACGACCGAGTTAAAACCTGGACAGCACTATCACACAGTCACGGTCTACAGCTTCTCTGCCCGGTAACCAAGGTGGAATCGCATGTTCGCCGGAATCAGAGACCGCACCAGAAACATTTCGCGACGAAGAGAACCTATTGCCAGTGCCCGTCCCAGCCAAACGCAGAATCATCTTTTTCTCCTGCCTTGTTATCGGAGGCTTGCTAACTCAGCTCTGCTGGTCACAGCAACCATCGCCGAGCGTCAGCATTCAGGTGCGGTACGACCAGTCCGACGGGCACTTCTCGCCTGTATGGAATTACTTCGGCTACGACGAACCGAACTACACGTACGCCCCAAATGGCAAGAAGCTGCTGGGTGAATTGGCCGCAGCGAATGCCGTTCCGGTGTACATACGCACTCACAATCTGCTGACCAGCGGCGATGGATCTGCCTCCCTGAAGTGGGGATCGACGAACGTGTACTCGGAAGATGCATCCGGTCATCCGCATTATGATTGGGGTATTCTCGATCGCGTTTTCGACACGTTCCATACGGCAGGAGTCAAGCCATTGGTGGAAATCGGTTTCATGCCCTTGGCGCTCTCCGTTCACCCAGAGCCTTATCGCCACGATTTTCCGCAGGGCAAACTCGATCACATTTACACGGGATGGACTTATCCCCCGAATGACTATGGAAAGTGGTCCGAGCTCGTTTTCCAGTTCGTTCATCACCTTCGCCAGCGTTACGGCGATGCCGAAGTGGAGACTTGGTTGTGGGAAGTTTGGAATGAACCCGACATTGGGTATTGGCATGGCGCGTCAGAAGAATATTTCAAGCTTTATGACTTCTCGGTCGAGGCCGTTTTACGGGCGCTGCCCCGAGCGCGAATCGGAGGACCGGACAGCACGGGTCCAGGCAACGACAAAGCAGCGGAGTTTCTGCGCACCTTCCTGCAGCATTGCGCTCAACAGAAGAATTATGCAAACGGTAAAGTTGGATCGCATCTGGACTTCATCAGCTTTCATCCCAAGGGATCACCTAGCTGGCAAAGCGACCACGTGCAGATGGGAATCAGCCAGCAACTGGCGGCGATCGAGCGGGGATTCAAGATTGTGGCGTCTTTTCCGGAGTGGCGACAGACTCCGATCATCCTTGGCGAGTCGGACCCGGAGGGTTGTGCAGCTTGTTCCGCGGAGAAGAATCCACAGAACCTCTATCGCAATGGGCCCTTATACGGCTCCTACACCGTGGAAGTTTTGAATAACATCCTCGCTTTGGCGCGCGCCGAACGCGTCAATCTTCTCGGAGTCGTGACCTGGGCATTTGAATTTGAGGACCAGCCCTATTTCGCCGGATTTCGGGAATTGGCGACGAACGGCGTGGACAAACCCGTCCTGAACGCGTTCCGGATGCTTGGGATGCTCAGCAGTGAGCGGGTAAACGTTACGAGTTCGGGATCGCTCTTAACTGAGGAGATCGTGCGCCAGGGAGTGCGGCGAGGGGCTGACATCAACGCGATTGCCACTCGCAAAGATCGCGAAATCGACATTCTGGTCTGGAACTATCATGACGATGATGTTCCATTCCCCGCTGCGCCGATTGAGCTGATTATCAGTGGGCTGCCAGCCAGCGCAAGACGCGGTCTGCTCGAACATTTCCGCGTGGACTCAAATGTTGGCAACGCATTTACAGCGTGGAAAGCGATGGGATCGCCGCAATCGCCTTCGGAAAGTCAACTCCGGGCTCTGGAGAGCGCCGGCCAACTGCAGCTCCTGGATTCTCCTGCGTGGGTGGAAATACAGAGGAGCAGCATCCCGTTGCACTTCATGTTGCCTCGGCAGGGTCTTTCCCTTGTGCGCCTCAGTTGGTGATTCTCGTCCTCGGCTAGGCTTGCAGCAGCAGGTTCCACACCTGCATTGAAGTCGCCTCCCGGTTGGCCCACGCGTAGTAGGGAATGAATGTGAGCGGGACATTTCGGGTTTTCAGCGATCCCACGCTATGACGGGAGTAAAGCATCTTCTCTGACGATCCCCGCTCGTAGACCGCTCCCGTGTGATGAAGTACAACCATTCCACCCAGCAAGTCGCTCTTGAACTCGGTGTGAAATTGTTCTGCTGGCCTTGATCCGGGATTCAACGCCACATCGCTCAGCGAGATGCCGCTGGGTTGGTCGATTTCCTCCAGGCAATAAATCAGGGGCCCGCGCTGGATCGCAACTCTCCCACTGTCGTCGGCAACGCGCGGATCTGCTTCGATCACCTGGGGCACTACTTCGACGAGTAGTTGAATTATGTCTCCCTGCGACCAGCGGCGCCGAATCGGGAGGTACTGTCCCGGAGTTGCACCGGTCAGTCCCTTTCCATTAACTGTCACCCGTGCATGGTCGGCCCAACCGGGAATACGCAGATAAAAGGTGAACTCGGATGTCTCGGCTGGCGTGACAGCGATTTCAACGTTGCCTTCCCACGGATAATTGGTTTTCTGCGTAACCTTGAGGCCGATGCCGCTCTCGAGATGCCAGTTAAGTTCCGAATCGTCGTACAGATGCACGTAGATTCCGTCCGCGCTGGTGCTATAGAAATAACCCGGTAGCGAGCCGAATGTGCGCTCTAGGTTCGGCGGACAACAGGTCACGTCATACCAAGGACTACGAATTTTGTCCCCGGTGGAGGGAACAAATGCCAGCGGGTTACGATAACAGTACAGCGTGCCGTCGAGCGACATCCCCGAATTGATTCCGTTGTACAGAGCCCGTTCCATGACGTCAGTAAACTTGGCATCGCCGGTCACGGCAAGCATGCGCCAGTTCCACATCATGTTGCCAATGGCGGCACAGCTTTCCCCGTATGCGCGAAAGTTTGGCAGTTCGTAGGCATCCCCGAACGCTTCCCCGTCAGACCGGGACCCCACCCCACCCGTGACATACATCTTGGTAGAGGTTGTGTCGTTCCAGAGCTTGTTCAGCGTTTCCAAATATTTCTGTTCCCCGGTCTCCATGAAGTAGTCGGTGGCGCCGCAGCAGGCATACATCGCCCGAACTGCGTGGCCTTCCATCTTAGTTCGCTCAGTAAACGGAGTTCCACTGAACATATAAATGGTCCGACCCTCGGGCAGTTCGATCCGTTTATCTCCCTGTAGGATGTATCCCGCAAGGGCAAGATGGCGCTTGTCACCGGTGATTCGGTAGATCTCGATCAACCCCATTTCGATCACGGGATGGCCGGAAACGATCGGTTTCTTGGGTGGGGGACCGTAATTCGGGATCACGAACTCATCGACGAAGCGAATGCCGGCATCGAGTAGCTTACGATCACCGGTCGCCCGGTAATAGGCGACAGCACCCTGAAGCATGTGTCCGATGTTGTATAGCTCATGACCCGTGGATTGGGTTTGCGGCAGCATTCGCAAAGACTTGCGATCGTCCTGATAGTAGGTATTCAGGTAGCCGCTGGGCTCCTGAACGGCAGCCACCTCATCGATAAGCTTTTCAGCGCTTGCCCGAAGTTCAGGACGATCACCCGATTGCAGCACGAATCCCACAGCCTCGGTCCACTTGTAAACATCGGAGTCCGAGAACACGGGGCCGCTCTGCGCAGCACTGCTCTTCCCCACCATCCGCCGGAAGTTATTCATGCGACCGTTGGCTTCCAGCAGATCGTGCATGGTGGGAATGCTCTTCGTCGCGTTAGTCTCGCGCCGTGGGCCCCAGAAACCACCGGTGATGCTAACCGCGCGCACGGGGATATTTCTGAGCTTGGCATGAGGTGATTTGGCGAGGTTTTCGACGCCTTGATCCTTCCAAGCGGGCGAGTCGGTAAGCACGACAGGAGCTTGCGGCACGGGCGTCCCGCTGGCTGCTACCTCGGCGAGAACTGAATGGGCGGGTAATGACGAGACAGCGGCCGCTGAAATCGCAGCGGTAACGAACTGTCTGCGCGAAATATGTCCGTGGTCAGCCATCTTTGTTTACCGGCTTCTAGGTTTACATGCTTCTAGAACGACTATTGAACCAGAGTCTGCTTGGAGCTGGAGCTGGTCACTGTTTTTACCTGCCGGGCGAGACGCCTTGCAGTAAACGATTGCTCGGAAACAGTTTTAGCTCTCGCCCGGAGTCGGTGTCAAGGTGTATTTGGCTGTACTTATCGCGCCGATCCACAAAGACCATGGGAGAGGATCCCTTGGACTTTTTCGCCGGTGACTCCGGGCAAAAATCCAAAGGGAAACTGTTCTGAAGCAAAGCTCAGCAAGCGCACGATCCAGCCGTGACAGCCGCGATTGTCGGCTTCCGGAGTGCAAAACAGATTTCTGGAATCATCGGAGCTGCAGATTTCAGGTTGCTTTCGGGCAAGAGGCTAGAAATCGATAAAGCGCTGCAACGAGAGGCTGCCGCCTGAACACAAGCCGGTTATTCTTATTATTGCTTGCCGCGATAGCGAGTGTTGCGGGGAACATGTGAAGAAACAACGCCTCGTCGTGTCCTTTATCGCCTCATCCCACCCGCGAGTCATTCACTTAAATTTCTGTTTGCGGATAATGCCCGATCCCTCTCGGATAACGACGAGTTGGTCCCCTGCGACGTTTGGAATTGTTTCCGTCGCACCGTTGGTCCAGCGAATTGTCAGGGTTGCGCTGCTTTCACTCCCAAGCCCGAAGTGCAAGCGCCGGTCATTGGCCGAGTAGAAACTTGATTGGGCGCTGACTTCCTGGACCTGGCGGCGGCTTCCATAGCGAGCGACCACGCGCGAACCGATGGCACTGCGATTTGTCTGGACCCCGACGAGAAGGACCTTCAGCCAGTGGTTGTTGCCAGAGACATCATTGCGCAGCAGGGACGGCGGTTCATTCATGTTCATTACCAGAATGTCCATGTCGCCGTCGTTGTCGAAGTCACCGAACGCACAACCGCGGCTCGCGTGTGGTGTGCTTACTCCGCTGCCAGCTTCCTCGATCAATTCTTCGAATCTGCCATCACCCAGGTTGCGAAACACCAGGCGGGGAGTGCGGAAGGGATAGGCGGGGAGTCGTCGCTCTACCTCCGGATACACGCCTCCAGTGGCGACAAATAAATCAGGGAAGCCGTCGTTATCGAGGTCGACTACGCCGGTGCCCCATGCCACATAACGCGTTTCGACCCCCATGCCTGAGCGGATCGTTACGTCGTCGAAGTTACCTTTTCCGTCGTTGTGATAAAGCACATTGGTATCGTCGGCAAAGTGGGTCTTAAAGATGTCCAGATTCCCGTCGAGGTCGTAGTCGCCGACCCCGATCCCCATACCAGCTTGCTCCAATCCATCTTCGCTGAGAGCCACTCCACGCTCCAGTCCTTCCTCGCGAAATGTGCCGTTGTGCTGATTGCGAAATAGCCAACTCGGCGTGGAGTCACAAGCAACATAAATATCAGGCCACCCATCATTGTCGTAGTCTGCTGCGACGACCGTCATGGGGAATGCCCCGGAGGCCGCAGAAACTCCCGACGTTTTACTGACGTCCGTGAAAGTTCCATTCCCGTTGTTGTGAAATAACTGGACGAACCCGGTAGGAAGCCCACGAGGACCGCAATTCACGGGAACTCCCTTCCACGTACAATCCGAATTCTCGCCTGGCTTCGGTAACTTCTCGAGTGTCGTATTGAGGTAGTTTGCGACAAACAGGTCGAGGTGTCCGTCGCGATCATAATCGACCCAGCTGCAGCCAGAGCCGTAGCGCATGCCCGGCTGACGCAGTCCAGCCCGCTCCGTGACATCGGTGAAGGTGCCGTCGCCATTATTGTGATAAAGCACGTTCTGGCCGTAGGAGGTTACGAAGATATCGTCGAAGCCATCGTTGTCGTAGTCGCCGACTGTCACGGCGGACGCCCAACCCGTTCGTTGCAATCCCGCCTTGACGGTGACGTCGGTAAACGTGCCGTCACGATTATTTTTGTAAAGCCGATTGGTCGCTTCCGGAGGCGCGCCATCCAGCCTGGTTCCGCTGAGGATGAACAGATCAATCCAGCCATCGTTATCGTGGTCGATAAATGCGACTCCGCAACCGACTACCTCGATGATGTAGCTCTTACTATCGATGCCGCCGTAAATAATGGGTTGGGTGAGACCCGCTTGCTTCGCAACGTCGGTCATGCGGGAGAGAAATGGACGACCCGAAGGCTTCCCGCGGGGCTGCGCTTTCACACCACGCGACGACACACCTTGGCCGAAAGCAGCGCCTGCCACGGCGGTTCCGGCCGCTGCAAACATGCTACCGATCATTTTGCGACGGGTAATCATCGAACTGCTTCGGTCACTTTCAACATCTGGCCGGCTTTTACATTCTCGAGTTTTTGTACGATTCCCGACGGCCATCGAATCTCAACTAGCTTCGCGGTCGAATCGGCGCCCAGACCGATGATTAGCCTCTTGTCGCTTGCGGAAAGATAACCCACCGCGGTGTTGACGGTGAAATATTGCGTGAACCCGGATGCCGACACGACCTTGACGCGGCTGCCGATCCCATCGCGGTTGGATTTCTTGCCGATGGTCTCGATTCCGATCCAGTGATTGCGATTACCGCCATCATTACGCAGAACCGTAGCTTTCTGTCCAACATTACTTACGACAACGTCAATGTCGCCATCGTTGTCGAGATCTCCGAACGCCGCACCGCGGCCTGCCCATTCTGTCTGAAACGCTGGTCCCAGTATCACTCTCTTGAAGTGCCCCGAATCGTTTCGCAACAGAAGCGGCGGTTGCATATATTTCAAATTCGGAGAAGTCAGTTGAATCGTGTCCATCACGTGTCCCTGTGCGACGAAGAGATCTTTCCAACCATCATTGTCAAAATCGAACAGATGCGTGCTCCAGCCGGAAAAGGCTAGCGTCGCTTCACCTAATCCCGATGCATTGGTTACATCGCGGAAGGTGCCATCTCCATTGTTGCGGAATAGCATATAGCGTTCGTTGGAGAGATCGGTCGCCACGACATCCGGATGGCCATCGTTATCGAAGTCAGAGAAGTCAGCGCCCATCCCGGCAAAGGCCTTGCCGTCCTCATTGTATCCAACGCCCGCCAGCAGCCCCACCTCGGTGAACGTGCCATTACCGTTGTTGTGATAGAGGAAACACTGCACCGAATCGTTGGCGACGAAAACATCGGTGTAACCGTCGCCGTCATAATCAGCAAACGAAACTCCTAGTCCCTTTCCATTGGGGCTGGCAATGCCGGCCTTCGCTGAAACGTCGGTAAACGTGCCGTCCCCGTTGTTGCGATACAGAATGTTGGTTGCGCCCTCATAGTTGTCGGGATGACAGTAGGCGCGGTAGCTGGCTTTCTGCTCTCCGCAGTAGCGGTTCGTCTTGAAAGTCCAATCAAGGTAACGAGTGACGAAGATGTCCAATTTGCCGTCGTTGTCGTAATCGAAAAACCCGGCGCTCGCGCTCCACCCGCCAGCTCCAACCCCGGCCGCTTTGGTGACGTCGGTGAACGTGCCGTTCCCGTTGTTATGGTAGAGAGTGTTGCCGCCGTAGCCGGTCACGTAGATGTCTTCAAAGCCGTCATTGTCGAAATCGCCGATCGCCACACCCATACCGTAAAAGCTCTGTGATCTCCCGGTCAGTCCCGCCTTCTCCGTCACATCGGTAAATGTGCCGTTCGCATTTTGGTGATATAAGCGATTCCAGAACTTGCCATCAGACTTGTCGGGCGGTTTGCCGTCGGGCATTGGGTCGTCGATTTTCGCGCCGTTGGTAAAGAAGATGTCCAGTCGGCCGTCATTGTCATAATCGAGCAGAGCTACTCCGCCTCCCATTGTCTCTACCAGATACTTGTTCGAGGTGGCGGAGTTTTCGTGCTTGAAGTCAATTCCAATGGTTTGTGTAACGTCCGCAAACTGCACGTCTGGAGCGGGCGTGGCGCCGATCAGGCAGCAGAGCAGACCGAATGCAGTGATCCAGCGGCACGCAAGCAAGCATCTCCCCATGATTCGCTCTATCAGAATTTTCGGCGGTCGAGTATCCCTTTAGTTTCCTGCAAGACGAATAAGTGATTGGCGGGCAGATTCGCAAAGCTTTCCTTCACGCCCGAAGGCCAGCCAACCTCAACCCGATCCGCCTGCGTAGCACGCCCTAAGCCGAAGTGAAGCCGGAAATCATTTTGTGAATAGTAGCTCGATCCACTCATCACTTCATCGATCTGGCTGTGCTCACCACTGGTCACTCTCACGCGAGTCCCGATTCCTGACCGGTTCGAGCGCGTACCAATGCATTTGATCATGATCCAGTTATTTTTGTTTCCTCCGTCATTGCGTAACAAGGTGGGCGGTCCATCCAGGTTATTGACGATCACATCCACATCCCCGTCGTTATCGAAGTCTGCGAAGGCACAACCCCGGCCAAGGTTCTCCGCCCGAAGTGCAGGACCCACTTTCGCCGAATCATCTTCGAAGTGACCGTTTCTGAGATTGCGATACAGGACCCTTGGCTCTTTGTAGGAGACATGTAATTTTCGGCTGGCGATTTGCGAGTAGACATGGCCATTCGCGAGAAAAAGGTCTTTCCAACCATCGTTGTCGAAGTCAAAGAAGCCCACGCCGAAGCCGAGATATTTGCGGTTCACTCCCAGGCCCGCCTTGATGCCGGCATCTTCAAAGGCTCCATTGCCATAGTTGCGGTACAGCGAAGTCAACTGTTCAGAGAAATTCGTTCGCGCCAGGTCCAGCCGGCCGTCCCCGTCGTAATCGGCCGCTGCCACACCCATTCCCGACAGGGCAACACCATTTTCGTCCAGTGCGCATCCCGCTGGAACCGCTATTTCCCGGAATGTCCCATCCCGATTATTGCGATAAAGCAGGCTCGGAGCGCTATCGCACGCGACGTAGATATCCGGCCATCCATCGTTGTCGAAGTCTGCGGAGACCGCTCCCATACCGTAAGACCCGGTGGGCTGCCAGTTCCGGCTAACAAAAACCATTGAGGAAGGCCCACTTGGACGAGCGATACCCGACTCCTGAGAAACATCGGCAAACGTGCCGTCCCTGCGATTGCGATAGAGAACGTTCGTTCCCCCAGCGAAGCCTTGGGGGCCGCAGGGAACCGGAATGTCATTGTAGTTGCAGTAGATCGCCTGGCCCGGCTTGGGAGCACGAGCCAGGTCGAACTTCACATAATTGGCGACAAATAAATCAAGATGACCATCGCGGTCATAGTCCAGAAAACAGCATCCTGCGCCCCAGGAATTTTCAGAGCCGGCTACACCGGCTTTCTCCGAAACATCAGTAAACGTTCCATCGCCGTTATTGTGGTAGAGGACGTTGTGTCCCCAGTAGCTGACAAACAGGTCCTCATAGCCATCGTTGTCGTAATCACCGACGCAACATCCTTGCCCCCAGCCCGAGCGAGTAAGACGAGCCTTCTCGGTAACATCGGTGAAGGTGCCGTCACGATTGTTGTGAAATAGATAGCTCGTAGGGCGGTGGTCTGGCGGAGCAGGTTCAAGGCTCGTACCGTTCACCAGAAAAATATCGATCCAGCCATCATTGTCGTAATCGAAGAAGGCCACACCGCAGCCCATTTCTTCGAGTAGAAATTGCTTGTTATTGACGCTGCCAGAAATATTCTTAGCATGCAGCAGGCCAGCCCGTGCCGTCACGTCCGTGAAAACAACCGGAACGGGGGCGTCAATTGCACCTAGACCCTTAACTCCTCCGAGTATCGCCGCACCAGTCCCGCCCAGCACCCTCAAGAACTGACGACGCGAATGCTCGCGGCCGAAGCCGCTAATCATGCTTGCGCTCAGAGTGGGGGGACTCCCCATGGCGGGCTGCGCTGCGCCGCATCTTCTCAAGTTCGCTGGTTTCCTTGTCCAGGCGAGTAAACACGTCGAGTGCCTCTCGACTTTCTTCCCTTTTCCCGAGCTTGCGGTACAGTCCAGCGAGAACGTAATAATAGGAGGAAGCTCGAGTGTTGAACGAGATGGCTCGGTTCACGGAATCGACGGCGGCGTCCAAATGCCCTAATCCTTCGTCAGCTTTTCCCTTCTGAAACCACGCCCGGTCAGACTTCGGATCGAGTTCGATCGCTTTATTCGCGTATTCGAGAGCTTTCTCGGGTTGGCTCTTGCGGTTGTAGTAGGCGCTTAGGTTCACGTGGGCTGAAACGAAGGTACCCTTTCGCTCATCGTTCAGCGCGACCGCCCTTTCATAGTTGCCGATCGCACTGGCGTCGTCGCCCAATGCTTCTAGTGCGAGCCCTAAGGCATCTAGATCCTCCACGTAGGACGGTTCAATCCGAAGTGCCGCTTCGAATTCCTTCCGCGCATTCTCCCAGTTGTCCTGCATTGAAAACAGCTTCCCCAGATCATAGTGGATCTCCGCAGACTGCGGGTTGTAGCGGATACCCTGCTCGAACTCAATCTGTGCCGCGTCGAATCTTCCGATGATCATCAGGTCCCGACCGAGAATCTTGTGCGCCTCGACGTTCCGGACATCCAGTTGAAGGGACTTCGACAGCGACTTGATCGACTCGCCAAGCTTCTGCTGGGCAAACTGGCTGTAGCCCAGAGCGTACCAACCCCACGAAGATTTCGGACGCTGCGTGAGGTAGTCGGTCAGAAGCGGCTCAACCTCTTTAAACCGGCTGCCCCGAATGTACTCTTCAAACTCCGCGACCTTCGCGGGATCGTCAACTGGGGCTGCCGCACGAAGATTGCTAAGTCTCTGTCGCGCATCCGCGTCACCCGGGTTGAGTTCCAGGGCCTTTTGAAACGCGGCGGAAGCACCCTCCTTGTCGCCCTGCTTGTCCAGAACCATGCCAAGGTAGTGCTGCGCCTCGGAGGATTCCGCCTGAAGGCCGATAGCATGCCGGAATTTGGCCGCGGCCTGCTCCATGTCGCCTTTGCCGAAGGCGGCTTGACCTTCGGCGATATCCAGATTTGCGTTCTGGTTGCGGTCATCAGCGGTGGTAAGTTCTCTACCTTTCTTTACTTCCACTGCCGCCTCGTCTTTGCGTCCCGCGCGCGTCAATGCAAGTCCCAACTGATAGTGGGATTCGCCGCTCTCGGGCGACAGACGGGTGGCTTCCTGTAGTTCCTGAACCGCTTCAGGGATATTTCCGTCGCGGATGAGCGCCTTGCCCAGAGCGAGGTGCGCACGCGCGTGGGTTGGGGCCATCGCAATCACCTTGCGCAATTGTTCGATCTCTTTCGGGCCTCGATTTGGGCTGGCGCCGTAGGCTACCGCCAAGTTGAACTCCGCCTTCACAGAGTCCGGGGCCAGCGCCACTGCTTTTTCGAGTTCGCCGATAGCTTGCTCGACGTCACTGGATGTGAGCGCCGCCCCTAGATTGGCATGGGCGTCGGCGTAATCTGGATTAATGCGGATGGCGTCACGGAATGCGGCGATGGCAGGTTGATCATCGCCCGCCTGCGTTAGGACCAGGCCAATGTTGTTGTAGGCTTGGGCAAAATCCGGGCGCAGGCGAACTGCTTCGCGAAACTCGGCCACAACCGCATTGCTATCGGCGCCCTTACGTCCAAGCAGCATGCCCAGCATGTTGTGCGCGTCCGCCCGCTCCGGGGTCTTGGCCAGCGCTTCCCGAAGGCCTGCAATCGCAGCATCCCAGTCCGGAATGGGGGGTGACGGCGACGGAACGTTCAGGCCGGCTTCGAGCTGTCCGAGAGCTTTATCGAGATCGCCCAAGCGAAGATAGACGATTGCGAGATCGACATAGGTGGCGGGCAACGGTGGCAGAAGAGCGATAGCGCGCTGCAAACTCTGCCGTGCCGCCGGCAAGTCATCGGTTTCCCGCAAAGCGGTTCCGAGGAACGCATGACTGGCGCCGGCCGCGGGATCGAGCTGAATGCTTTCCCTTAGCTCAGAGATTGCTCCCTTCTGCGAGCCGCTGTACCAGAGCGCAACGCCCAGGTTGTAGTGAGCATCGGCAGAGTTTGGCTGCAGCGCGACCGAACGACGTAAATGAACGAGCGAGGACGCGAGATCCCCCTGCTGGCCAAGGATAAAACCCAACAGTCTGTGTGACTCGGCGTGACTTTCGTCTAAGCGAAGAGCCTCCGTGACCTGTTCCTGCGCCGTCTTCAAATCGCCTCGTGTGGCAGCCTCTTGCGCACTCTTATAAAGGTCCTCTGCCGGGCTCGGCGTGCTCGCCGGCGACTTGCGTACGGCAGCACCCTGCTGCTTCAATGCCAGTCCCAGGCCGTAGTAGCCTTCACGTAGCTCGGGATCGATTTGCAGAGCGTTCTCGAACGCCCCGATCGCACCTGCAAGATCGTTGCTCTGACGCAGCGTTTGACCCAACTCGTACTGGACGCTGGCATTGCCCGGCTCACTCTGAGCCACACGCCGCATGTAGACCAGGGCCCCTGCCGCGTCACCCTTCTCTCGCAACGCTACGCCCAGGTTCATCTGCGCTGCAAAGTTATCCGGTTCTAGCGCTAGAGCTTTCTTAAAAACATCAACCGCTTCTCCGATCTCGCCACTTTTGGCAAGCGCGGAACCCAAGTTCGTTTGTGCTCTTGCGGACTTCGGATCGAGGACGACGGCCTTCTTGAACTCCGCGATGGCGCCCGGCAGGTCCGCCTTCTCCATGGTGGCGACCCCCAGCCAGTTGTGCGCTTCCGCAGACCACGGCCCTACTTTCACAGCATGTTCAAAAGCTTCGAGAGCATGTGGATAGTCATTTCGATCCCAGTACGCCAAGCCGAGAGCCACGTAGAGTTTTGGATTTTTTGGGTCCTGCTTGATCGAAGACTCAATCTGGCTCAGAGATGCGGGAGGTTTGGCAGGTTCTTGAGCACTTGCCATCACCACACAACCAACGATGAAGGCGATGAGAGTCCAGCGAGCGGGCGTCTGAGTCCTGTTCATTGGTCAGGGTCGAGTAGTCGAAGCTGTAGCCGTGAATTTGTCTCATCCTGGCTGCGAAGGGACTTTGCAAACTCAAGGCGCTTTTCGGCTTCGTCCTTTTTACCCAAACGCGTCAACAGCAAACCCAACTGGTAATTCGCTTTGACCGAGCTCGGGTTCAGGCGGACGGCATTTTCCAGGCTGCCCTCTGCTTCCGAATAGCGATGGGCGTTCATAAGCAAGCTTCCCAGCGCCTCGCAGGACGGCGCGTGATCCGGATAGCGATGGAGTAACTCCTGCAGCATTCGGATTGCTTCTTCGTCATGTCCGCGATCTCTCTCGATTAAGGCCGAGTAATAGTAGGGTGCGAGTTGGTCGGGCTGCAAGCGCAAACTCTCTCGCAAATGGTGGGCCGCGTCTTCCAGGTGCCCCTGCAAATAGAGCACCGACCCGAGCGCGTACTGCAGTTGTGCGCTGCCTGGCTTTTGTTTAAGAAGTCCTTCGAGCAGTTGTTGTGCAGCTTCGAACTGCTTCTTTCCCACCTTCGCCGCTGCCAGGGTGTATTGATAAGAGGCATCGTCAGACCGAATCTCGGCTGCTTTGACTAGAGCGGGCTCGGCGTCCTCTAGCAGGTCCATCTTCAAACAGACTCGCCCGTAGCCCTCGAGAATCTCGGGATCGTCGGGCTCTATCTTCTTCGCCCGTATCCAGTATGAAAGAGAGCGCTCGAGTTGACCCTGCTGCTCGGCGATCGTGGCACCCTGACGCAAAGCAGGAACCGACTGGGGATGCAGACTTAGCGATTGATCATAGGAATCGAGAGCCAGGGCCCAGTGTTTCTCGAGCACATATGTGCCCGCGAGGTTGAAGGCCAGCTCATACGAAACCGGTCCTTTTTGTTTGATTTCCTCGAGGATATCGATGGCCTCGGGCACTACGCCCCCACGCGCAAGAAGGAGAGCAAATTTCATCGACCAATCCGGGCCCATGTCCGGCAGTCGCATCCAATCGTGGGCAAGACCTGCGGCAGCGTCGTGCTCGCCAGTGTTCAAATAGTCTGTCGCTAGGACAAAAAGGCCGTCGGCAGATTGCTTGAGCGCCGACAGCGCGGGCCGCGCTACTTCCAGGGACTGCTTGTAATTTCCCTTC
>JAYVCW010000027.1:0-3960 GCA_043749775.1 Acidobacteriaceae bacterium
CGCATGACCGCGGATGAATCAACGAAAAGTCCATTCACCAGGTTGGAAAAATCGTAGCCGGTCGTGCCATCCACCGCCCACTCCGGGGGCAGGCGTTCAGAGCCGGTCAGAATTTTTTCGATCACCACCCAACGGAGATTGCTTTCGGCTGTCGTTTCGGCTGTCGTTTGGGCCGAGGCCGTCTTGATCGCCTCTGCAATGCCGGTACGCAGATGTTCAAAATATTGGACGGGGTTATAGAGGCCGTCCGGATGGTCGAGTCTTAATCCATCGACCTTACCCTCCGCGATCAGTCCAAGCACGAGGCGATGAGAGGCGTCGAATACTTCTTTTTGTTCAACCCGAATTCCGGCGAGATCGTTAATGTCGAAAAAGCGGCGATAGTTGATGTCGTCGGAGGCAACGCGCCAGTTTGCCAGCCGGAAGGCTTGGGCTTTGATGATTTCATGCAGTTCTTCGAAGCTCGATGGATTCGCGGAATCGCCGTTGATCGACTGAATCGCGTAATCGATGCAGTTTGCAATCTCGGGCGACCGCGCTGCGAGTTCTGACAAGCGGCGCTTGTGAATTTCTTTATCGCGATTTCTTTCGGCAATGCGCTCGCCCGTTGCTTCTTCCCGTGACGGCAAGTGTCCGAAAGACGTGATCAGGCTTTGCAATTCGAGAACGTCGGGGCTTGGCTCTCCGTTCTCCCCGTTCGCACTTTTGATCGCACTCGCGCCCGCATCGCAGCGCTGCAAAATCCGCGGATACTCTTTCGGATCGAGCGGGAAACGATGCTCGTGAAAACCAATATCAAACTCGCCTCGGTCCTGGTTGAAAATCAGATTCAAATCTCCGTTTTCAAGTACCACGCCATAATGATCGTTCAGCACCGGGATAAGAACTTTTCCGTGCAGTTCCTCTTTCAGCGGATGCCAGTCGATATCGAAAAATTCGGCGTAGATCGAAGCTTGGCCGTTCTCGAGCACGTCGAGCCACCAGGCGTTGTCGCTTCCCATAATGCCCATGTGATTGGGCACGATATCCATGATCAATCCCATGCCGCGCTCGTGAAGGGCGGAGACGAAGCGATTAAATTCCTCCTCGGTGCCAATCTCAGGATTGAATGAGCTGTGGTCTACGATGTCGTAACCGTGCATGCTTCCAGGCCGCGCCTTGAGGCATGGAGACACATAGCAGTGGCTGATTCCGATGTTGGAAAGGTAAGGAACGATCTCGGTCGCCTGCACGAAGGTGAAATCTTTATTAAGTTGCAGGCGATAAGTCGAAACCGGAATACGGGAAGGAGCGTTCATGACTCAAGAAACCATATCACCGACCAAGGGGGCAGTTGGCCGGGCTGGCGCGAATCATCTCCTGTTTGGCTGGTTTGATAAATAGGCGCGTCGGTCGGCAATGCAAAGCCGGATATTATTTCGCTCCCCATATTGGCCGCCACCGTCAGCCGCTGCCCGTTTGCAAATTTCCAGGACGCGACGAGGCCGGAGCTTCCGAGAATTTTATATTCAGCTTCCGGATTGCAATTCGACGCAAGAAGCGGAACGATTTTTTCTCTACGAAGTTTTAGAAGATTACGATGGAAGCGAAGCCACGACTGATTATTTTGCCGATCAAGCTCACCCCAATTCAGCCGCGACTTCGTAAACGTCGCCGCAGCGCTGGGGTCGGGGATGCGTTCCCGGGCGGATGGGTCGACAAAGGCGGAAAAGTGTGCAAACTCATTACGCCTTCCATTCGTAACCGCGGCGGCCAGGTCTTTTTCGAAATCGCAAAAAAAGAGGAATGGAGTTTCCGCCGAAAATTCCTCGCCCATGAACAACATGGGCGGCGATGGAGCAATCAGCAGGACGGCGAGTGCGGCGCGAACGGCGTTTGGGTCTGCGATATGCGCGATTCTTTCGCCAAACGCCCGGTTGCCAACCTGATCGTGATTTTGCAGGAAGGAGACAAATGCTCCCGGCGGCAAGTTTTTCGTCGACTCTCCGCGCAGCGCGCCGTTTCTGTGAGCTGACGCTTCACCTTGATATGCGAACCCTTCGGTCAAGCAGCGCCCCAGTTGAGCAATCGGAGAGTCGGCGTAATCCTTGTAGTATCCGTCATGCTCGCCCGTGAGCAGCACGTGGAGCGCGTGGTGAATGTCGTCGTTCCACTGGGCGGTGTAGGTCTCTGGTTGGCACTGGTGTGTAGTTGAATTGTTGTTTGTCCGTTGCAAATAGCGCGACTGGTTGCTGTCGTTTTCGAGGATCAGGTGAACGTGTCTCCCGGGATCGGCTGCGGCTCGTACCTTCTCCGCGATCTCGGTGAGAATGTCTGGTTTCGAGTTATCGGGGATCGCATGCACCGCGTCAAGACGAAGTCCATCGAAGTGATATTCATTCACCCAATAGATCGCGTTATTGATGAAGAAGTCGCGTACGGCACGGCTTTCGGGACCATCGAAGTTGATACTGTCTCCCCACGGAGTCTTGTGGCGAGCAGTGAAAAATTGCTTTGCGTACAGGCCGAGATAATTTCCTTCCGGGCCAAAGTGGTTGTAGACCACGTCGAGCAGCACCATGAGGCCGCGCTCGTGAGCGCTCTGAACCAGCCGCTTTAAATCTTCAGGTCGGCCATAATTGCTGTCGGGAGCGAAGAGGAGAACTCCGTCATAGCCCCAATTGCGTTTGCCGGGAAAATCGGCCACCGGCATTAACTCAATCGCAGTCACGCCCAACTCGGTTAGATAGTCGAGGCGCTCTTCTACTCCCGCAAAAGTTCCCTGCTGTGAAAATGTTCCCACGTGAAGCTCGTAGATGACAGCGTATTCCCAAGGACGGCCGCGCCAGCTGTCATCCTGCCAGTCGAAGGACGCCGGATTCACGATCTCGCTCGGCCCGTGGACATCGTTGGGCTGAAAGCGCGAGGCGGGGTCCGGAACGATCTCGCTGTTGTTAACACGAAAACTGTATTGGTCACCAGGCGTAGCGGGGACGATCAGCTCGAACCATCCCTGCTCGCCTCGCTCCAACGCAATAGTTTTTGGCGGATTGGTATCCGCAAGCGCATTCCTGAATACCAGGTCGACTTGGTTGGCGGCTGGGGCCCACAGGGCGAAACGCACGTTTCCGTCGCCCTGGCACTCGGCGCCAAAGGGCATGTTATGACGGCGCTTCACTCGACTCTTCCCTGTTTCGATTTTCGTCGTTATTCGCTGACTCTTTCTTCTCGTTCTTGCGGCGCTCCATCAGCACCACCATCGAGCGCTCCTGCAAAGGATAAGTCTGCCCTGGGTCGTAAGTCTTTCCAGGACGCAGCCCTTTCTCGAGTGAGGTATCCATCCATGCAATCCATCGTCCTACCGGATGGAACGCCGGAAGTTTGAAGGGTACGTCCCCGTGATAGGCGTTCAAAAGCAAAAGAAAATTTTCGTCACTTAACTTCTTTCCGCGCTCATCGGTTTCGTCAAGGCCCTGCCCGGACAAGAACATGCCGAGGCAATGGAGCGACGGATCGCGCCACTCGTCTTCGGTCATCTCGTTGCCGCTCGCGCTCAGCCAGAGGACGTCTTTCACCGCGGCACCTTTAATCGGGCGGCCCTGAAAGAAATGGCGCCGACGGAAGATGGGATGCCGGCGACGGAGGTTGATGATGCGCTGCACGAAAGCCATCAGGTCTCGATCCTGAAACTCAAGGCTCCAATTTATCCATGTGGTCGGATTGTCCTGGCAATAGGCGTTGTTGTTTCCGTTTTGAGTCTGTCCAACAGGATCGCCAGCGTAGATCATCGGAATTCCCTGCGACAGAAGCAGAGTCGCAAGCATGTTACGTTTTTGTTTGGCGCGTAGCGCTTTTATCTCGACGTTTTCAGTGGCACCTTCAACTCCGCAATTCCAACTCAAATTGTTGTTGCTGCCGTCGCGGTTATGTTCGCCGTTCGCGTCGTTGTGCTTGTAGTTGTAGCTGACGAGGTCCGTGAGG